>CANCRC010000197.1 GCA_947380435.1 Chitinophagaceae bacterium | reverse complement strand
GTTGCAGGTGTTAATCCAGTCAAGCTACTTGTATAAGTACCTGTACCTGTTCCAGTTGTCACACTATATGTTGATGCACCTGAACTTGTTCCATAAACTAAACCTCTTGAAGTAACAGTTGCACCACCATCAGCGGTAATAGTTCCACCTGTAGTTGCAGAAGAGGATGTTATAGATGTAGCAGAAGCAGTTCCTGATATAGTAGGTGTGGTTAATGTGGTAAATGTAATATCTGGTCCATAACTAGTTCCTAAATAATTAGTCGCATAGGCACGAACATGATATGTTGTTCCTTGTGTTAATCCTGTTATTGAACTTGTAAATGTTCCAGAAGTTGAACCGTCTGTTGTTTTTGTAGTAAGTGTAATTTCTGGATTCGCATTTGCATCCCATACTAGTCCACTTGAAGTTATGGTTGCTCCACCTGTGCTACTAATGGTTCCACCACTTATAGCCGAAGTAGTTGTAAGTGATGTTGGAGTTGCAGTTGCAGATAAAGTTGCGGTAGTTTGTGTGGTGAAACTTGTTTCTGCGCCATAAGAAGTTCCTTGCACATTGGTTGCAAATGAACGCACATAATAGGTGGCACCTTGTGTAAGTCCTGTAAGTGTGCTTGTGAATGTACCAGCACCAGATCCTAAAGTCACACTAAAGGTAGAAGAGCCTGTACTAGTTCCATAAACTAAACCTCTCACACTAACTTCTGTTGCACCTTCATCTGTTACATTGCCGCCAAGGATAGCTGAATTTGCAGTTATACTTGTTGCTGAAGTAGTGGATGCAAGAACCGGGTTATTAGAAGATGAAGACAATGTAGTAAAACTTTGTGCATCTCCATAACCTGTTCCGATCGCATTTGTTGCATAAGCTCTCACATTATAGGTCGTGCCAGCTGTTAATCCAGTTAAAGAACTAGTGAATGTTCCAGTGGTTGTTCCATCTGTCGTTTTAAAATCAGAAGTGGTTGGTGTAGCCGTGGTGCTCCAACAGATACCTGATGCAGTAATAACTGATCCACCATTAGAAGTGATTGTTCCACCTGCGCTTGCAGCATACTTTGTGATACTACTTGCAGCAGTGGTTGTTAAAGTTGGCGCGATTGCTATTGTTGTAAAGCTTGTTTCCGTTCCATAAACTGTCCCCACACTATTGGTTGCAAATGATCTTACATAATAAGTAGTTGCAGGTGTTAATCCAGTCAAGCTACTTGTATAAGTGCCAGTACCAGTTCCTGTAGTTACACTAAATGTTGATGATAATGAACTTGTTCCATAAACTAAACCTCTTGAAGTAACAGTTGCACCACCATCTGCAGTAATGGTTCCACCTGTAGTTGCAGAAGAGGATGTTACAGATGTTGCAGATGCTGTTTCAGAAATGGTGGCCGTATTTAAAGTAGTAAAGCTTGTTTGTGCACCATAGCTTGTACCCACACTATTAGTAGCGTATGATCTTACATAATATAAAGTTCCTGGTGTTAAACCAGTAATTGAATTTGTATAAGTGCCCGATGCAGCACCATTGGTAGTTTTAGTAGCAAGTGCAATGGTTGGGGTTGATGTTGTTGACCATACAATACCGCTCACCGTTACTGTGGCTCCACCATTATAAGTAATATTACCACCACTTGTTGCTGTAGTTGATCCAATGTCATTTACAGTAGCAGTTGCAGCTAAAGTTGCCACTGCTTGTGCAGTATTTAATGTAATCTCTTCGCCATATTTTGTACCTATACTATTGGTTGCATAAGCTCTTAAATAATAAGTTACACCCGATATTAAACCAGTAATGGAACTTGAATAAGTTCCTGTTCCTGTTCCATCAGTTGTTTTTGTAGCAAGTGCAATAGTGGGACCAGTACTTGTTCCCCATACGATACCTCTTGCAGTAATACTTGCTCCTCCATCAGAAGTAATCTCGCCACCACTCATAGCTGCACTAGTTGTAATAGAATATGCATCCGTAGTTGAACTAATTACTGGTAATGCAAATTGTGCAGCACCACCAACTATATTTACAAATGATGTCCCATTATACACTTGCATCTCCCCACTTGTTCCACAATCCGAACACCATAATACAAGACCTGCTACTGGTGAAGTAATTGCCGTTTTTTGAACATACGATAATCTAGGTAATAACAAACCTTGTGAGGTAGATGTTATATCTAATGCAGCAGCAGAGGATGGATTAGTTGTTCCAATCGCTACTGTCCCAGTAAATGTAGGCGAAGCAAATGGTGCTTTTAAATTTATAGCTGTTGTATTCGCTGTAATACTTGCTGTGTTAGATGCAATATTTGTATTTAAAGAATTGACATCAGATGTATTTGCTTTTAAATTAATTCTATTTGACAAACTAGTAGTATCCATTGTTACACTAGTTGTAGTATTTGAACTGGTACCACCACTTGAAAAATTATAACTTGCTAATTGGGATACAGTAACATACTTAGTACTATCTGCTATAGATAATTTAGTAGCCAATTGTGCTTTGAAAAAACTAGAATCTATTGTATATGCCGCTTTTGCATAAGGCTTTAACATAGTTAAGGTATCGGCTGCTGTTAATTTACTCGCTACTGCAGTTTCTAAAGTTTGAACTGACATGGCTTTAGCGTATACCTTTAACATAGTTGTAGTATCCGATACATTTAGTTTATCATCCACTTTAGCCGAACTTGCAGAATACAATGCAAAAGGTACCGCACCAAAACTCGTTGTTCCCATATCCACCCACTCTTTAGTATAATCCCAATTACTATTTCCTCCTATTGGTGTAATGGCTACTTTTAAATTTAAATAAAATGGGCCTTTAGACCAGTCTATGGTAGCTAAACTTGTTGCTGTCCCACCAACTCTTACTCCATTGCCTAAGCTTATACTAAATACACCTGTTGCATCTGTATTGGCTTGATGCTCCTCCGTTAAAACTTTAGTACCTGCGGGTGTAGTTTGCACAATACTAGATTGTACATAAATTTTTCTGTCCTTAGCTGGATTTGAA
This sequence comes from Chitinophagaceae bacterium, assembly GCA_947380435.1. GTDB lineage: Bacteria > Bacteroidota > Bacteroidia > Chitinophagales > Chitinophagaceae > Sediminibacterium. The sequence continues at coordinate 1,237 of CANCRC010000197.1, read as the reverse complement.
AAATTATCCCTGGCTACCGCTTGGAAAAAGATACCATTGGTGGCTTGCGCAAATAACTGATTAGCACTTATGGTGAATACTAATGCAATTAAAATTGTTTTGAGTGTAGTAAACTTTTGAATGTTCATATGAGTAGGTATTGTAAATCTTAATTATTGTTTTTGTTGGGTTAGTTGGCTTTAATGAATTTTAAAGCGTCTCTATATTTTTCTGATTCTATTTGAATGATATAACTACCAGCAATTAAACTGCTAAAATCCATTCCCTTGCCTTGGAAGATTTCATAGCCTGTAGCTTTTGCACTATTAATTTTAAAACCTTCGGAGTTCCATACCGAAATTGTAAATTGATCCGCTAGCGGTGGTGTATTGATGAATTTTACTTTGGTACTTGCACCCACGGGATTTGGGTAAAGTTTTATGCCTAAACTGTTAAAAATGGTATTTACTTCACAATTAACAGCAAAATTACCCGTACCTCTGTCGCCTGTTAATACAGCAGTGCCGTTTTGCACATTTAAACAAGTGGCACTGCTACTAAAAGTAATAGCCATGCTATTGTTGGACATGTTTTGTAAACCACCAACACTACTCATGATAAAAGCACCAACTAATTCCTGAGCTTGTATGTTTTGGGGGAAGGCTAATCCAATTATTGGAATAATCGCAACAACTACTTTATTTTTTAACCAATGCTTCATTTGTTTTGCTTATAATTTCAATTACTTATTGGTGAAATAAAATTGAGTGGGTGTACCAGTGCTAACAACCTTGGATAAAACCAAATTAGAGGCACCTAAAGAAATAATATTATAAATCACTTCTAAAGGGTTGCCGTTAGCTGTTTTTACCTGCACATGTATCTGTGATTGATTGTTTACAATTTCAACTGAATAAGTCCCGGTTAAACCATCAGAGTCTTTAGTGGTTCCATCTTTTAAGTAAGTCATAAAATAAGTAGACTGCCCTACATATGATTTGGTAGCTGTACCAGTAATGCTATAATCCAAATACCAATTTTTATTGGTAAGCAGCGTATTCATTACATCGGTTTGAGTTGTAGCAGCTTCTTTATTGCAGGCAACTAAAGTAAAAGTGATAGTTGCGATTAATAAAGTATATAAAGTTTTCATTTTGTAATTTCTTTTTGGTTATAGTTCGATTTAACTTTTAGGTTTAGAATAAATCTTTGGCTTTAATGCTCATACCTATCTCAAAACGGTTTAATTGAACTGGCA
>CANCRC010000196.1 GCA_947380435.1 Chitinophagaceae bacterium | reverse complement strand
AACCAACCTATTATTAACTGCAATTCAATGAAGAGCTTATCAAATGAATGGTTTTCTTCAATATGAGCTACTTCGTGTGCTAAAATCTTCTTCCCCACTTCGCCATTTAAATCAATAGAAGTGTTCCAAAATATATATTTGAAGAAAGAGAAGGGAGTTCCTTTAACATCTGTCATCACTAGGTACAGATTTGCTAACTTTTTCATTGGATATACCCTTATCAATTTTCTTACATTCCACAACGATTTTATAAACTTAATAATTAATAAAAGTGATATACTAATTGCTATAATTAACACCATATTATCCCATGTAAACTGAGAACTTTTTACAATAACGTCTTGTTCTATGATACTATTCTTATCAGCAATTAAATCAACGAAATTCAAAACCTTAGGTGCCGCAACTACTTGTTCCTTTATAATATCAATTTTAATAAAAGGAACAAGACATGAAAGAACAGATATACCCATTAAGTAAAACCTATTGTACTGATGAAACTGTTTGTTTCTTAATACAAACCAGTAGTAAGTGTATAATAAAGCACTACATAAAACTACTTTCAATAAATAAAATAGAATTGTAATCATGGTAGTTATTTTTTCTTTTTAATTTCTTGAAGGAGTAATTCTAAATCAGCAACTTTTAAGTCCTTCTGTTTTACCATAAAGGAAACCACATCTGAAAAAGACCCCTCAAAATACCCTTCCACCAATGTTTTGATGCTAGACGATGAATATTCTTCTTTACTAATAACTGGAGCATAACAATGTACCCTTCCATGTACCTCATGGTTAATATATCCTTTGTCAATTAAGATTTTAATGATAGTCGCAATTGTATTACTATGCGGTTTGGGTGCTGGCATTTCATCTACAATGTCCTTTAGATAGGCAGATTCTAATTTCCAAAGTACCTGCATTACTTGTTCCTCAGCTTTTGTTAATGGTTTACTCATCGTTTTTGATTTATAAAAACAAATCTATAACTAATTTTTTAGTTTTACAACTAAATTTTTAGTTTTAACAAAAAATTTAAATTAATATTAAAATTTTGATTAGTTTTATAATATCATTATAATATCAAATTACTACTATGGAAAAATTAAAGAACCCAATGAATGGCTATAAGGCAGCCTTAATAGCTCTTTTGTCTTTTATTACTGGTTTATATGGAATTATTACCACAGCACAAAACGCAACTCCAAGCGGAGGTGTAATTTTCTTTGGTGTTTTATTTATTCTTTTTGCTGTTTTATTAATTAAGGGATTAATGGTAGTAGAGCCAAACTATAGTATTGTACTTACCTTCTTTGGTAAATATGTAGGAACAGTAAGGGAAAATGGATTGCAGTTTGTAAATCCTTTTTATTCAAAATTGAAAGTTTCCCTTCGCTCTCAAAGTGTGGAGAGTACCAAATTAAAAGTAAATGATAAGTTGGGCAACCCTATTGAAATTGCGGCTGTTATACTATACGAAGTAAGTGATACTTACAAAGCCGTTTTTGATGTTACCAATTTTAATGAATACATGAAAAACCAAAGTGAAGCTGCTGTTAGACATTTAGCTACTAGCTACCCTTATGATAATATTGAGGATGAACATGCGCAAATAACATTGCGTGATGGTGGTGAAAAAGTAATCAAGATGCTCGAACAAGAACTAAATGAAAGATTAATAAAAGCAGGCATTACTGTTACTGAGGCTAGAATTAGTCACTTGGCTTATGCAGCTGAAATTGCAGGTGCTATGCTACAAAGACAACAAGCTACTGCGATTGTAGCGGCCAGAACTAAAATTGTAGAAGGTGCAGTGGGAATGGTTGAAATGGCATTAGCAATGTTATCCGAAAAAGATATAGTAGTGCTGGATGACGATAAGAAAGCTGCAATGGTAAGTAACTTAATGGTAGTTCTTTGTGGTGAAAAATCTGCATCTCCTGTTCTAAATACTGGCACCCTTTATTAATCTTTAAAATACAAATATGTCATTAGCAAAAAAAACATTTGTATTAAGAATTAACCATGAAACTTTTTCTGCATTAGCGAAATGGGCTGAGGATGAGTTCAGAAGTGTTAATGGACAAATTGAAATGATTTTAGACAATGCATTAAAAGATAATGGTAGAAAGAAAGTCAAAACAGATACAAATAAAGTAAAGACCGATCATAAATAATTCCTAACTAAATGAGACGCAAGGCATTCATTACAAACATTTTATTATACCTGTTTACTTTAGCCAATGCGCAAAATAAATCTGGTTTAATAATCTATGATATTAAATATCCTAATGAAAATTTAAAGGAAAAAACAGTTAAATCAAGATTATTTTTTAACGATACATTAAGTATTGGAATATCTTATTCTACAAAATTTTATTCACAAAAAAATGTTGGCATTAATCAAGAACCACAGGGTCTTGGAGTGACCTTTAAGTATGGTGATGAAGTAGGGGAAGTTATATACAGGAATTATAATACAGAAAAAATAACCTTAAGATTTCCTAAATCTGCAGCATTAGATGAATATACAGTAGAAGATAATTGGATAAAAATACAATGGGAAATTAGAGATGATAAACGTAAAATAGGCAACTTTATATGTAAAAAAGCAATTGGAGATTTTAGAGGACGTAGATATATTGCTTGGTATACAGAAGAAATACCATTACCATACGGCCCTTTTAAGTTGTATGGCCTGCCTGGTCTTATTCTTGAAGCAGAAGATACAGAGAAAATGTTTTCGGTTAAAATGAAGCACATTGAATACCCAACAAGCCAAGTATTTGAAGTTGATGAACCCACTGAAAAAGTGAAAAAAACACTTAAAGAATATGTTTATTCTTTAGATCATATTGAGGAAATATTTTTAGAAAAATTAAACTCAAAAGTTCCCAAAGGAATACGTTTTACAAAAGAACCAAATAAAACAGATACAAAGAGAGTATATAGAATTGAAAAAATATTTGAATGGGAAAAATAATCTTTTTATAAGCTCAACTTAATAAACTCAACCTTCTAACAGTAGTTGGGTTATAGTAATTACCATTCCTTGTCTTATACCCATTAATATTCAGCTCTTTAGCAATTGCGGTATAATTTATATACCCATATTTCATTTGGAAATGCTCAATAAACATTTTAGCCATTTTCCAATTTTCATTTTCAACCCTTTTTTTTATAATTGATTCAATACCTTTTTCACGAGCAGCATCATTAAGATTTTTAGGTGAGCCTAATTTAACTCCTCTAGCTTTTAAAGCTGCCAATCCACTTTTTGTCCTATTGGATATGAGTTCTCTTTCCCATTGTGCAACAGAACCAAATATTCCAAGTGTAAGTGTATTAAGTTCAGGAAGCTCAATGCAACGAAGTTTAACACCTTTATTCCTTAAAGTGAATAAGAACTCCACTTCACGACTTAACCTGTCTAATTTCGTAAATAAAAGGGTGTAGCCGTGTTTTATACAAAGGTTAGTAGCATAATCTAATCTTACTCTGTTGTTATTCTTACCACTCTCTTGCTCAATTACAATTTCAACCAAAAAATTACCTGTTGATTGAATAAACTGATTAATTCTTAGTTGTTGTTCCTCTAACCCTAAAACTTGTCTTCCTGTACTTGTGCGGACATAAGCGATATAATTTTCCATATAATTTGTTTCTGGCTAAGATAAATGAACCAGAATATCAAAACATAAACGACCGTTTAAGATTTGATAATTTAACAAATGTCTAGCACTTATGCTAACAATATATTGAAATTGCTAGTTAATTTATATGGTGCCAAACAAATTCTGTACCATGATCAGCGCAAGATATTTCTTGGCAAACTATAATGGATTGAATTACTTGATGTTGTGCAATAGGATTTGAACTCTGATCCTAGCGAAACTTGTTTGGCATATAAATTAAATAATTTATTGCTACATTACATTGGTAATTTCATTTCAGATCTATATTACTTATGAAGAGCTTTATAATATTTTCAATACTATTTTTTTTTAGCCTACTAGGGTATTCTCAAACAAAAGACACATTAGAAAGTATTATTAATTTGAAATCAGTAAAAGTTTCAACAAAGAGAAAGAAACCTATTGAAATAATAAATGAAAGATATGCTACAGGTCTATTTTCCAATATGACTACTTCAAGAACTTATGATTTGATTAATAACCCACCAAATTACAATGGTGGAACTATATTAGATTATCTACAAAACATCTTAAATAATGTTTCAATTAGAAGAACATTAGAAGGGTATGAATTATCAACTACAAGAGGTGTTGGTTCTTTACAAAATTACAAGAAGGGAATACAAAATGGTGGAAACCGAGAACAAAGTTCAATAATGCTATACCTTGACGAACAACAAGTAGAGAGCAGTGTTTTCTTTGGAATTCATCCTTACGAGGTCTCACTTGTAAAATATTTTCCACCAGGACAATCACAAATACCATTTAATCAAGGAATGGGGGTATTATTGATTTATACTAAAAAGGGGGATGATTTAAATTCATCAAATAAACTTAATCTAAAAAAAGGGAGTTTGGAGAATATGTATAAATCTTTAAATAATGATACTCTTAAAAAATAGTCCCCCAGATATTCAATTTTGTAATTTAGTTTTATGTTTTCTGAAAAAGTATCTTACGCTTAAGACAACAATAAGTAGTATTAATAATTCCAAGTTATTATTTTCGGATTTGTGATAGATGTTTAATAATCTCAATGTTCCAAAGATTATTAACACTTTAATTATATCCATTAAATAAGGGTTATTGATTATCTTTTTCATAATGCTAATATAATTATTTTTTTCTAAAACAAATACTTTCCCTAGCGAAAGCTGTTTGGCATATCAAAATCAGGGTCAAGGTCATAAAAGTGGGTGTTGTCCTGTATATTAATCTCACTGTATTGGTAAAACTCCAATATCCCTGAAATCCACATACATAGGTCTCTTTTCCTTCCACCCACAAAAACCTCATCTGTATCAACACCGCTTTTTCGGAGCATCATTTCAACCATGCTTCTTACATAGTTATAAGTTCCTTCTGCTTTGGGAGTATTTCTATTCTGTGAGTTTCTATCTAATACAAATACCACTTTTTCTTGATGTCTTACTTTTCTTCTATTTCTTCTTGTCATTGGTATTTTGTTTAACTAGATAAGTTCTTTTTATTTTCCCTTGCTCTTGTTCGTTGATGACGTTTTGTGCAAGTGCATGTAGTTGTTCTGTTGTTATAATCATTTTCAATCGATTCGCTTTCTTAACGTTTGCTAGTGGTTCTAATTTCATAGTTGTTGTTTAATATAAATACTACGATGTGATACATTTGTACTCAATTTGAAAAAATATTTTTATTGAGCTCATTTCACGAATGGGATGGATATTACACAACCCCCACAGACCCGTTTTATGTCCCGAAATTTCGATTATCTTTTCGATTCCGATACATCCATCGACACTCATGAAATACAAAGAATATTGAAAGTATTCCTGATAATGGATAAACTAGCAATCACTAGCACACGACAAATTCTGCAATAATTTGATACCAAATTTGAAATAGTTTTTGTGAAAATTTGGGGAAGAGGGGTTGAGCGGAATTGGGGTGATGGGGTTTGAAGTCGTGAGACTTCGTCATGGTTCGTTCCACTCACCTCTTCGTTGAGATTCATTTTATTTTAATAATTTATTGAAATAGAAATTATAGCTTCTTTTTGTTTTAGTAATTATTGGTTCTAGTTCTATCAAATTGAAATCATTTAATACCTCCGGTACCTCTTTTGCACCAGTGCCAAACATTAATAAATCAAACCTAGCCCATCCTAGTTTTTCTACTAGTTCCAAAACATCATAACAAAAATATTTTGATTCCATATCTGGTATGGTACGAAAATCAATTTCTTCAATTTTTCTAAATTTTTCTTTCTCTATTCTTATATCTGGTTTATCTATTTCTTTAACTTTATCTTTCTCTTTAACTATATCTTTCTCTTTTAGGTTATTCGGGTTTTCTAATAAACCCGTTGGGTTATCTTGGGTTTCTTTTGGTGGACGACCACCCTTCTTTCCTTTTATGCGATTCAATTTAACAGTATCTTCATATTTGCTGATATTGTAATCAAATACTTCAGTTGCAGATGCAAAGAACATTTCTCCAACAGGGTTCATCTCAACCAAATCGTCTCCAGTGTAGTAATTAAAAATATTAGTTAGAACTGCCGCTTTATCTTCAACAGTTAGAAATCTCAATTGCTTTGCCCATGATACCTTCATAAGTATATTGGGTGGCATTCCGATTGGTGCAGAATCATTGTTTTCTTGTTCATTACTAATGCAGGTAATATCTGCTTGTTGTTTGTTTTTGTATCCCATAGTGTTCCATTTTCTAATAAATACTTGGAACTTCAGCAAAATCCAATGTAGCCACAAAAAATATGGCAAGTATCACGACTTTCGATAAAAATGGAGTATTTATAATTAAAGCACACACATGAAGAACAAGAAATTAATTACCAAATCTGAATTTGTTAGACTACGAATAGACACCGTTGAGAAAAATAGATTGGATCGATTGTGCTCAATCACCCGCCGTCAGAAAAGCGATATTGTGCGTGAAGGTCTATTTGAGCTTTACAAACAAAAATACCCAGAGTGTTTAGTAGACTAACAATACATCTTAATCGTGACACCAATTGCATTAACTTGTTTTCTATTGGTACCATGTACACGAAATATTTCTAAAATTTAAAAAATATTGTAATTGATTTTCAATTAATTAGAACCAATTTATGCGAGTTATATATTAGTTCAGAAATTTTATTTTCTAATTTCGGATTTTCTATCTTACCTTCGCTTTATGAAAAACAAAAAAGAAGTCATTACATACAATAAGAGTCTTGCAAAACCACTTGGCAATTTCTTTAATGATAATTCTACAAATGGTTCAGCGCATGGTTTTACAACTAACCATGCCGAAATTGCAATTGAGCGTGAAGCAGATTTGAGAAAATCAGATCTTGATAGTGCTTCACTTATCAATGATAATCGAAGGGCAATTTCTGCATATCTAAAATTTGCTAATAATGATAAAATTGAAAAAATTATTAAGGCAGCTGCAGACATAGAAAGCTACATCATCATGAACACTGCAATAGGAAAAGCCGATGTTAAAACTAATATAGCTAGTAATACAATTAATGGTAAAAAAAGAACATGGCTAGTTGGAAGAGTTTCATTCCCTACTGAAGATCCCAAAAATCAACAACTAAAAATCAACATTGGACCAATCGATTTGGAGAACAATACCTTTACAGATAAAGAAACTGGTGAAAAGCATCCCTATCCTGGTAAAACTTTGGGTTCAATTGCTGAAAGGATTGTTTATAAACAAATGATAAAGAAGTTGAATGAAAAAGGTACAATAGACGAGTTAATCGAAAAGCTAAATTCATTGATCAAGTAATTTTTTTAATCAAAAATTAGTTAAGAAATTTTAATACCTAA
>CANCRC010000195.1 GCA_947380435.1 Chitinophagaceae bacterium | reverse complement strand
TGCCAGTTCAATTAAACCGTTTTGAGATAGGTATGAGCATTAAAGCCAAAGATTTATTCTAAACCTAAAAGTTAAATCGAACTATAACCAAAAAGAAATTACAAAATGAAAACTTTATATACTTTATTAATCGCAACTATCACTTTTACATTATTTGCCTGCAACAAAGAAACCGCTACTACTCAAACCGATGTAATGAATAAGCTGCTTACCAATAAAAATTGGTATTTGGATTATAGTATTACCGGTACAGCTACCAAATCATATGTAGGGCAGTCTACTTATTTTGTGACTTACTTAAAAGATGGAACCACTAAAGACTCTGATGGTTTAACCGGGACTTATACAGTTGAAATTGTAAACAATCAATCACAAATTCATGTGCAGGTAAAAACAGCTAATGGCAACCCTTTAGAAGTTATTTATAATATTATTTCTGTAGGTGCCTCTAATTTGGTTTTATCGAAGGTTGTAAGCACTGGCACACCCACTCAATTTTATTTCACCAATAAGTAATTGAAATTATAAGTAAACGCAAATGAAGCATTGGTTAAAAAATAAAATAGTTATTTCGATTATTCCAATAATTGGATTAGCCTTCCCCCAAAACCTAGAAGCCCAGGAACTAGCCGGTGCTTTTATCATGAGTAGTGTTGGCGGTTTACAAAACATGTCCAACAATAGCATGGCAATTACTTTTAGCAGCAGTGCCACTTGTTTAATTGTGCAAAACGGCACTGCTGTATTAACAGGCGACAGAGGCACGGGTAATTTTGCAGTTAATTGTGAAGTAAATACCATTTTTAACAGTTTAGGCATAAAACTTTACCCAAATCCGGTGGGTGCAAGTACCAAAGTAAAGTTCATCAATACACCACCGCTAGCGGATCAATTTACAATTTCGGTATGGAACTCCGAAGGTTTTAAAATTAACAGTGCCAAAGCTACAGGCTATGAAATTTTTCAGGGCAAGGGAATGGATTTTAGCGGTTTAATTGCTGGTAGTTATATCATTCAAATAGAATCAGAAAAATACAGAGACGCTTTAAAGTTTATTAAAGCCAACTAAAATAAATAAATACAAAAAATGGACAAAACTATTTTTACTTCCTTTAAAACGTTACTATTAATAATTCTTATAATAAGTTTTTATAGTAATCAGGTAGTAGCACAAAATAATAACGGTGTATTTTTCCAAGCGGTAGCTAGAGATAATTTCTCTAATCCAGCCAAGGATAGAAAAATATATGTACAATCAAGTATTGTGCAAACAACACCCACAGGTACTAAAGTTTTAACGGAGGAGCATCAAGCAAATACAGATGCTAGCGGTGTATTTAGTATTAGTATAGGTAATGGAGTAAGAGTTGGTGGAACTGCCTCAAGTTTAACAACGATAGATTGGTCAAAAGGGCCATTTTATTTAAACTTAAAAGTGGCTATCACACCCATTGGCGGAAATAGTAGTTGGGATTATAATAAAGAATGGGTAGATATGGGCACCACAAGTTTTGGTGCGGTACCTTTTGCATTGTATGCTGCTAATGCTGGCGGTTTAGATCAAAAATTAAGTATTACTGATACTACAAGAATGTTGGCACCTTATTCAAAAATGGTGAATGCATTAGTGGCTTCCAATATAACTTCCTTAACAGCAGCAACAGTTAATGCTGCATTAAATTCTAAAGTTAATTTAGTGGATAGTGGTCTTTTATATATAACACCTACCATGTTAGCAGCTAAGACATTTGATCAAACACCTATCACGAGTGCAATAACAAAAAAATTAAATATTGCAGATAGCACCAATGGATATGTTACCCCCACGCAATTAGCAGCAAAAACATTTGATACAACAAGCTTATCCAATAGAATTAATTTAAAAGCGACTAATGTAGATTTGATTAACCTAACTACCAATGTAAATTCAAATACAGCAAGTATAACAGCCAATACTAATTCTATAAATTCTAATACCGAAAGTATAACAGCCAATACTAATTCTATAAATTCTAATACCGCAAGTATCACTGCTAATACAACAGCTATTGGATTAAAATTAGATGCAAATAAAGTTGGCGTTGCAAATGGTGTAGCAAGTTTAAATTTAAATGGATTAATACCAAATAATCAAATTCCTGCTATCTCTTTTCAGAGCGCTACTGTCGTTACTGGTGAACCTGCAATGCTAGCGCTAAATAATGCGGTAGTTGGTAGTATTGCAATTAGAACTGATAATAGCAAAAATTTTGTTTTAAGTGCATTGCCAGCTAGTACAATAGGGAATTGGATAGAATTAGTTTCACCTGCATCTGTGACATCTGTTAATGGAAATGCTGGACCCACTGTAAATTTAGCAGCATCAGATATTCCCGGTGTGGAGGCTTTAGTAAATAAGAGCACAGCTACTAATTTAGGGAGCACTAATCCTAGTGATATTTTATATCCCACTCAAAAAGCAGTCAAGACTTATGTAGATGCTCAAACTGCTGCAGCTGGAGTATTGGATGGTACAATTACCAATGCAAAATTAGCAGGAAGTATTACTGCTGGTAAATTGGTTGGAACAGATATTTCAATTGTTGGTACAATTGCGACAGGGGTATGGAGTGCAACAACAATTGGTTTAACTAAAGGAGGTACAGGTGCAACAAATGCAGCTGATGCAAGAACTAATTTAGGTTTAGTTATAGGAACCAATGTGCAAGCACCATTGACTGCGGGTACGGATTATTTAACACCTACAGGTAGTGCCGCTAATTTGACTAATTTTCCTACCCTAAATCAAAACACCACTGGCAATGCAGCCACAGCTACATTAGCAACAACTGCAACTACAGCTGGAAATATAACTGCCACTTCAAATACTACTTTAACTTCTTTAAGTAATTTAAATACTGTTGGGACCATCACAAGCGGCACCTGGAGTGCTACTACTATTGATATTGCACACGGTGGTACAGGGTCTACTACAAAAAACTTTGTAGATCTTTCTACCAATCAAAATGCAATTGGAGGAACTAAAACATTTTCAAATAATATCGTTTCAAATGGAGTTAGTATAGGTAAAGGAAGTGGTGTTACTACAAGTAGTATTATCATTGGTCCTTGGACAAATGCGGGCGAAAATTCTATTGCTATTGGGTCTGGAACCATGACTGGTAATAGTGGCGCCTTCAATATTGCGATAGGCGAAAATGCTTTAAGAGATTCTGGGCCTGTTTCAAAAAATACAGCAGTTGGATTCAATGCAGGTTCGAGTGCTACAGTTGGAGATAATAATACCTATTTGGGATATGCTACAATTCCGAATAGTGGTGCAACTATTTCAAATTCAACTGCGATTGGTTCAGGTGCAAAAATTTATGCAAGTAATACTATACGTTTAGGTGCAAATGGTTTAGACGGTACTACTGCAATTGATAGTGTAATAACTACAGGAACCTTGACAGCTGGAGCTGTTACTTATCCAAAGACACACGGGACTGCAAATCAAGTTTTAAGTACAACTGGAAGTGGCACTTTAACATGGACTACGGTCTCAACTACTGCAGATGCTGCTACTTTATCTGGAACAATTGCTATTAATAATGGAGGAACTGGGGCTTCAAGTAAATCTGCTGCATTTAATGCCTTATCCCCGATGACCACTTCAGGGGATATAATTTATGGGGGATTAAATGGAACCGGAACTAGATTAGGTAAAGGAAATAATTTTTCTTTTTTGACATTAGACGATGTAGGCCTACCAACTTGGACTAATGCCATCCGAGCAACATCTGGTTCTACTTATAACGCTGCAGTGGGCTTCTCCTTCATTGGGGGCGATTGGGCTAAAAACACGGGAATGTTCAGTGATAATCCGGATGATGGAACTGCCATGTTGAAATTCCGTATTACAGGTAATTCCAAACTTACAATAGATCCAAATAATGTTACTGTGTTGGCCAATACAGCATCAACCAGTAAAACAACAGGGTCATTAATTGTTAGCGGTGGTTTGGGAGTGAGTGGAGATATCTATGCAAGTAATTTAAATGTAAGTGGAGCGATAACTGGCGGCACTTGGAGTGCAACTACAATTGCGATTGCCAATGGAGGAACAGGAGCTACTAATGCAGCTGCTGCTTTAACTAATTTAGGGGCTGCGCCTATTAATGCCAACTTAAATGATCAAACAGGAACAACGTATACTTTGCTTTCATCGGACAATGGGAAAGTGGTTACACTTGAAAATGGATCTGCAATTACTTTAACTGTACCCGCAGGATTGTCAGCTGGGTTTAATTGTATGATCGTTCAAAAAGGTCTAGGTGTAGTGACCATAACACCAGCTAATACGGTTACCGTAACCAATAGAAGTGGAGGTACAAAGACTGGTGGTCAAAATGCTATTGTTTCTTTAATTGCTTTAACTGCAACTTATTTTATTTCAGGAGGAGATATGCAATAGATTATGAAAAAGTTAATCTCTTTTTTATTCTTTAGTTGTTGCATTTTCATCGTGAACGCCCAAATTGCATTGCCAAGCTTTCAGGGTTTTAATAGTGCAAAACCTAGTCCCTTTCTTGTTTTTTCAAGCGACGGGAGCTCACTAACAGGGTGGACATTTGGAGGTGCTACAATAGATTTAAATAATGGAAATCCATCTTCTTGTTTTAAAATCACTGCAGCAAATCAGCAGTTTTATAGAGATCTTGGTCAAACATTTCATAATAAAACTATTCTATTTGATTATAAGCCAGGCACTAGTTCTGATATGGGATTTTTATTTGCCCAAAATAGTGGAGGCAATTCAGTTTACCGTGTTACTTTAAGAATGTGGCAAGACAATGTGAATGCAAAGCCGCAGGGTTTGGGTTCGGTTGATAATGGAGGTTGGTTGTATTTGGGAGGCCCTTCCTATTATCCAGTACCAGAGACAACTGCAATTTTTACTACTGCGAATATTTGGTATAAAATTAAAATTCAAATTACGGCTAATCGTGTTTGTACTTGGTATATTAATGACGTACAACAAATTTCTAATTTTACAATTAATGCTGGGTATACTAAAGCTAATACTACACAATGTTATTTTGGATTTTTAGGTAATAACTATGGAGGTACTGCCTATTTCGATAATCTTGAAATATGGAACGGAATAAAATAAATGATCATGAAGAAAATAGTTACACTACTTCTTATTTTATTTTCTACGAAAAACTTGCAAGCGCAATTTGCGTTAACAAGTTATCAAGCAGTAAACACTAAATTGTACAGTCCTATAGATGGAAGCATGGAATTTTCACCTAGCTATACAAGTGGAACTCCTACAAACAATCAATATTTATCCATACCAGCTAGCAGTAATTATGAATTTGATGGAGATTTTACAGTCGAATGTTGGGTGAATTTTAAAAATGTGGCTAGTGTTTATCAAAGCTTTTTAGGGCAATATACAAGTGGTCTTCCATGGGCCCTTCAATTAATGACTAATGGGCAGTTAAGATTAGTAGGCACCTTTGGTGGCACGTATCGAGAAGTAAATTCAAGTACATTATCTGCAAACACTTGGTATCATATTGCATTAGTTAGAAATGGAACAGGAACAAATTGTGTAAAGATTTATGTGAATGGAGTGAATAATGGAAGCATTACCATCACTTCTAAAGTCGGAGATGGAACTAAAATAAATACAGTTGGTTCTGGTGATGCTGCTGGTAATGATCGCTTTAATGGATTAATAAGCAATATTCGCTATGTGAAAGGAACCGCGGTTTACACAAGTAATTTTACGCCACCCACATCAAGATTGACAGCTATTGCAGGAACTACTTTATTGTTAAACACAACATATGATGCAAAATATT
>CANCRC010000194.1 GCA_947380435.1 Chitinophagaceae bacterium | reverse complement strand
CTTGTCAATGGCGGCGGAGGTGATGCACCTTCAGCAATCTTAACCCCATTGATATAATAATTTGGTTTCGCTGAAGAAGGATTTGGCGGTGTTGGAGGTATTGGAGGCGTTGGAGGAGTTAGCTTCTTTGGCTTTGTAGTATCACTAACTATTAAATCAATAGTATTTTGAATTTCATTTACTTTATTTTCAATTCTTTCTGTTGCATTTACCTTAATAGATACTAAAGAAACAGTTGCAATTAAAATGGGCAATACCATTACCCTTCTTAAGTAGGAGTATTTTGTGTTGGTTGACTTTGTTAACATAGTTAATCTTCGTTTAATTGATGAATAAAAAAATTGATGTGTTGGATTTAAAAAATGATTTCCATAATGGGTCTGTAATAACATTTTAGCAAACGCTTCTACATTACTATCCCCTACCGCTGATTCGTCTGCTATAAACTCATGAATAGTAACTAACTCCTTTTGAATAACCCAATTAAATTGATTCATCCAAAATATTGAAGTAATAATTTGACAATATATTCTGTCCAAGGTATGCTTTTGCTGTATATGGGTAATTTCGTGTTTAAATATCTGCTGTCCTCCTTCCTCTTGTAATGAAATGGATTGTTTCCAAAATAAATTATTTAAAAAAGAGAAAGGCGCATTATCGTCATTAGTATTAATAAAATCAAACCCATCCATTTGTGTTACATCACTCTTTCTTTTTAGTAATTGAATTTTTATTACATTTAAAAGTAGTATACTAAATAAGGTAATGGCTACAATTCCTGCTATGACTAAAGAATAATCCACCCAATCATATTGAATGCTATTATTTACATTAGATATTGGTAAAATAAATTGTACAATTTCATTTGAACTATATACAACAGGCTTCTCCACTATAAACCAATCAAACTTCAACAGGGGAATAACTAAACTCATTATTGATGCAGTCAATAAATAAAACCTATTGTAATAATGAAATTTCTTATCTCTTAATGCAATCCAATAATAAGCCAAGAATATACCTGATATTAATATTGTTTTAAGAATATAGGTGATCACAATTTGACTAGTCATGATTTTTGTTTTTTAATTGTTTTAAAAGCAATTCCAAATCCTGGATGGACATTTCTTTTCTATCTACTAAAAAGGAAACTACATTTGAGTAGGATCCTTCAAAGTAGCTTTCAGTCAAGCCCTCAATTCTTTTAGCAGAATAGGCTTCCTTACTTACCAAAGGATGGTAAAAATTGTTTCTGTTTGGGTTTTGAATACCCACAAATTCCTTCTCCACTAAAATCTTTAAAAGAGTTGCCACTGTATTATGATGTGGCTTTGGCTCATCAATTGCCTCTAAAACATCTTTAATAAATCCGCCCTTATCCAATGCCCATAAGGCTTGCATAATTTGTTCTTCGGCTTGTGTCAGTTTTTTCATAGTTTAATAATTTACTTTCTAACTAAATTCTTAGTCAATATTATAACTATATTTTTAGTTAAACAAATAATTTTTCAAGATATTTTTTTATTTGTAAAGTAATAGCTTTACTTTTATGTATTAATAGTCAAGTTTAAACTTTACTTTATGAGAAATGATAAACTTCAGTTCCAACAACTGAATGAAAAAATGGACCAATTAAATGGTATGCAACATGTTATTGTGCCACCTATTGGATGGATAAAAGCAATACGTAATGGCATTGGTATGTCTATGGAACAATTAGGCAAAAAACTTTCCATTACCAAGCAAGGGGTTATGGATATTGAGAAACGTGAAATGGAAGGCGCTATCACAATTAAAGCGATGCAAGAGATTGCAAAGGCCATGGATACGGAATTTGTTTATGGGTTTGTACCTAACGCAGGTAGTTTGGAACAAATGATAGAAACGCGCGCTTTAGAAATTGCTAAAACAATTGTACTACGAACCTCCACTACAATGAAATTAGAAGACCAAGCAAATTCAAAAGAGCGAATTGAAAAAGCAATCAAGGAAAGAGCTAAAGAAATAATTAACAAAACGCCTAAAATTTTATGGGACTAAATTTAACATACAATGATGGTCAAACGCCTCTTGATGAAGACGAAAAAGAAGGTCTGTTAATTAAGTCTATTGCTACAAGAGGCGAATTGGATGAATTTGAACAACAGAATATTGAAGATGCTATACAGTGGAGTTTAACTAGGAAATTTAAATCTGATCAAATCCTAACTGAACCGTTTATTCTAACGCTTCATAAAAGAATGTATGGAAGGGTTTGGAGTTGGTCTGGCGAATACAGAAAAACAAATAAGAATATTGGGGTTGACAAAATAGATATACCCGTGGCATTAAGATCATTAATAGATGATGCTTCCTATTGGCTTGAACATAATGTATATGAACCAGATGAATTTGCAATAAGATTCAAACACAGATTGGTTAGCATACATTGCTTCCCAAATGGAAACGGACGACATAGTCGAATGATAGCTGATATTATCATTGAAAAAATCTATCAGCTACCTGTTTTTTCATGGGGAGGTGCAAGTCTTTCCGAGGACATGGATATAAGAGCGCAATACCTTAAAGCAATAAGAAAAGCAGATAAGGGTGAGTTTGATTTACTGTTGAAATTTGCAAGATCCTAAAATAAAAAAGCAGGCCTTTAATGTGTTATGTCTTGGTAAAACCGAAATCAAGCGATTTGACCCGATTTCAGGGGGTGTTTTCCCTCACGCAAAGGCAGATTATGAAACTATATACTTATTTAATAATTGAACCAATGTATTGGCTTGTTGAACACCAGGCTGTCTCCATTTAATTTCTCCCTTTGAAAAAATTGCAAGCGTTGGCACACTAGATACATTTAACTCTGATGCTAATTTTTGATTTTTATCTACATCAATTTTTATAATACGAACCTTACCCCCTAACTTATCTCTAACTTGTTCCAAAATGGGAGGCATCATTTTACAAGGGCCACACCACTCAGCAAAAAAATCCACTAAGACAGGTAAATCACCATTAATGA
>CANCRC010000193.1 GCA_947380435.1 Chitinophagaceae bacterium | reverse complement strand
TCATTTTTGGTCATCAAGATGAGTCCTCGCCCAAAAATAGAATTGAACCAATTACCGTTTGTTTGAGTGATGGTAAAGGGGGGTATGATTTAACTGAATTAGTTTTGCAGCCTCCTTTATTCAATGAAAATGTTGTTTATGAACATGGTTCTGTAGCCGATTTAAACGGGGATAAAATTCCAGATCTATTAATTATGGCTAATCCAAGAGTTTATGTTTTTTGGGGGATTTCTACCTTTCCTTACTTTACTAATAAAGACTTCTTGGTATCCCAAAGGAATGATTTACCATTTTATTGCAAAATAAAAGATATAAATAAAGATGGTATAAATGATGCAATGATTGGAACCAATATTGAAAACCAAATTTTTATAAATGACGGAAAGGGAACTGTATTAACGAATAAAATAACAGTTCCATATGTAACTCAAGGGAATGTTTTTGACTATATAGTGGATGATATAAATGGTGATGGACTAAATGATTTTATCAATATAAGTGCAACAAACCATCTAGAATGGGCAATAGACGCCTACCTACAACAGACAGATGGTTCATTTAAAAGAGATGTTAGTTGGATAGAAAATATATCGGGTGTAAAAAGAGGCAATTATCGCAATAAACTTATTTATTATGATTTTGATGGTGATGGGAAAAAAGATATTACCTATTCAGATACGGGAATGGACCCTTACACAAGTCCAACCAATGAAATTAAAAATAAAACTGTTTTTATAAGGACTGGTAATAAATTCGTAGAGAAAGATTTCTTTCAATATGACCCTTATGCTAAAAGTTTAAAAGTGAAATATTATAAATAGGCCGAAAGTGTGTAACTACAGTGTAACGCGCATGAAAAAGCCCCTAACTCATTGAAAGTTAAGGGCTTTTGCGGACCGGACGGGACTCGAACCCGCGACCTCCGCCGTGACAGGGCGGCATTCTAACCAACTGAACTACCGATCCTTGGTTCGTGGATAAATCCACTAATAAGGGCTGCAAAGATAAGGGGAAACTGCTTTTTTAAACAAATCTTTTATTAAAAAAGCTTTATTATTTTTACATCCCAATAGAAGCTTATGCCAGAATACCCAAATCGACAGTTTTTAGATTTTGAACAACCTATTAAAGAGCTGTACGAACAAATAGATGCCACTAAAAAATTGGCAGAAAAAAATCCTAAAATAAATTTATCTGCCACTATAAATCAATTAGAGCAATCTATTGTTGATAAGCGTAAAGCAATCACAGCAAGCCTTTCACCTTGGCAGCGTGTTCAACTAAGTAGACATCCCGACCGTCCTTATACCTTAAAGTACATTCAAAACATGTGCGATAAGTTTGTTGAATTACATGGCGATCGCAATGTAAAAGACGACAAAGCCATGGTAGGTGGATTCGCGGAATTGGATGGTCATACCGTTATGATGATTGGCCAGCAAAAGGGCAGCAACACCAAGGCCCGCCAAATGAGGAACTTTGGAATGGCCAACCCTGAAGGCTACAGAAAAGCCCTTAGACTCATGAAATTGGCTGAAAAGTTCAATAAACCTGTAGTTTGTTTAATAGATACTCCAGGTGCCTTCCCAGGCCTAGAAGCTGAGGAAAGAGGACAAGGAGAGGCCATTGCCCGTAATATTTATGAAATGGTGCGTTTACAAGTGCCTATTATTATATGTATCATAGGAGAAGGTGCCAGTGGGGGTGCTTTAGGTATTGGGGTGGGTGATAAAACCTTAATGATGGAAAACACTTGGTACACGGTAATTTCTCCAGAAAGCTGTAGTTCTATATTGTGGCGTAGCTGGGATAAAAAAGAAATTGCTGCCGAGCAGTTAAAACTAACCGCTGATGATATGAAAGGCTTTGGTTTAATTGATGAAATAGTACCTGAGCCAGTAGGTGGAGCGCACTGGTCTTATACAGAAGCCGCTGCGATATTAAAAGAAAAAATTATTGCTGCACTAGCAACGGTGAAAGACATAGCGCCTGCAAAGCGTGTGGAAAACAGAATTGAGAAATACAGTAAAATGGGTTTCTGGGAAGAAGCATAATATTATTTAATTATCTTTAGCCCATGTTAAGACAAACCCTCAAAGGAACAGGTGTTGCTTTAGTAACGCCCTTTAAAAAAGACAAATCTATTGACTTCGCAGCCCTTGAAAATTTAATTGATATTCAAATTGCTGGAGGCTTAGATTATTTAGTAACCCTAGGTACAACAGGGGAGTCGGTTGTTTTATCAGAACAAGAAAAAATTGAAGTGTTTAATTGCACGGTGAATAAAGTAAATGGTCGCGTGCCCATTGTAATAGGTATTGGAGGAAATGATACAGCAGCAGTAATAAAATCGTTTAGCAAATTTGATTTAACAAAGGTAGTTGCCATTTTAAGTGTAACGCCTTATTATAATAAACCATCACAAGAAGGTCTATTCCAACATTATGTTGCATTAGCCGACGCTGCACCTAAACCAATTTTATTATACAATGTACCAGGACGCACTGGAAGAAATATGAGTGCGGCAACAACGCTTCGTCTAGCATCACATCCCAATATTGCAGGTATAAAAGAAGCGGGGCCTGAGATGGCTCAAATGATTGATATTTTAAAAGACCGCCCTTCCGATTTTTTAGTAGTAAGTGGTGATGATGAAATTGTGATGGCTCAAATGGCCTGTGGTTGTGATGGTGTCATTAGTGTGGCTGCAAATGCATTTCCAAAACCTTTTTCTGATATGATTCGTTTTGCGATGGCAGGCGACTTCTCCATGGCAAAAAGAGTAAATGACTTATTAGTAGAAGGGTATACTTATATGTATGAAGAAAATAATCCTTCAGGTATTAAAGCCTTTATGTTTGAGCAAGGATTAATTGAAAATGAATTGCGTTTGCCTTTAGTTCCTGTGTCTGCACCACTGCAAGCAAAAATTCATAACTACTTACAGCGTTATATAAGTCAATAAATTTTAATTAATCTTTCTACTGCTTAGTTAAGTTTTTTCTTAATGGCTT
>CANCRC010000192.1 GCA_947380435.1 Chitinophagaceae bacterium | reverse complement strand
GCTTCTGGCGCACCTATTTTAATTGAGAAGAAATTTGGTGGCATTATTCAGGACATACATGATGGTGCCATTTTGGACAGTCTATTTACTAACAAATTAAGTATGTCTAAAAAAGTATACTCTATCATAATGGGACTTTCTTTATTATTACTTACCATTACAGGTACTTACATGTGGTACAAACCTAAAATGATTAAAAAAAATAGATAATGAAGTATAAAAAACATTTTTCATTTGCTGGCTTAGTTTTATGGTTATTATTTATAACAGAAATTGCTCATGCGCAAACAAAGGACAATGTCATTAATTTTATCTTCACTTCCGATGTGCATTTTGGATTAACAAAAGAGGAATTTAGGGGTAAAGAGAAGGTGCCAGCCTTAGAAATTAATAAAGCCATGGTGCAAGCCATGAACACTTTATCTACTAAAAGTACAAATATTGCAGGTATTGATGCTTTAATTATTACAGGAGATATTGCAAATAGAATGGAAAATGGAGTGCAGTCGGCTACTGAATCATGGAGGCAGTTCAAAGAAGTATATATAGACAGTAATCGTTTACACAAAGCCAATGGAGCTAAATCGGAATTGTTCATAATGCCTGGTAATCATGATATGAGTAATGCCATTGGATTTCACCGACCTATGAAACCCAATAAGGATGCGGCTTCCATGCTGGGTATTTATAATTTAATGTTCCCCAACAATCAGGTAAGTAAATTTGATAGTAGCTTAACCCGTATTCATTATTCAAGAGACATTAAAGGAGTACATTTTATTTTTCTAAGTCTTTATCCCGATTCTGCTGAAAGAGTTTGGATGGAAAAAGATTTAAAAAACATTTCCCTTTCTACGCCGGTATTTTTATTTGCTCATTCCGTACCTGATGTGGAACCTAGGTTTTTCGAAAATCCCAATGGGGTTCATGATATTAATGAAGAAGATAAGTTTGAAAATTTAGTTCCAGAAAGGTATAAAGACGGAAGAGATGTAAAAGGGGAGACAACTATTGAACAAAATGAATTTGCAGACTTTATTAACAAGCATTCTAATATAAAAATATATTTTCACGGTCATGAGAACTGGACAGATTATTATACCTATACTGGCCCAAAGAAAAATATAAAACTTACTTGTATTAGAACAGACAGTCCTATGAAGGGAAGAATTTCTCTTAAAGATGAAAAAAAGTTGGCCTTTGAGTTAGTTTCTATTAATACCCATACTGGTATATTAACAGTAAAAGAGGTTTTATGGAATGCGCATTTAAATTCAAATGAACTAGGATGGGGTTTAGAGGGAACTTATAATTTGAAATAATTATAAAATTAGTCCTTCACAAACAAAGCCTTTAATTCAGTAGCATCATCTGGCTTCATTTTTCCTGCTAATATTAAACGAAGTTGTCTACGGCGCAGTGCACTATCGTAAAACTTTTTCTCTTCTTCCGATTCTGCAATAATTGCTGGAACTTGTTTTGGTTTTTTATTTTCATCCAAGGCTACAAAAGTAAAATAAGCCTCGTTGCTTAATTCTTTACTTTGTGTAATCATATTCTGATTCCACACTTTTAAATGTATTTCCATAGAAGTAGTGAACGCCCTTGTTACTTTTGCTTCAATACAAATAACATTCCCTAATTTAATGGGCGTCTTAAAACTAATATTGTCCACAGAAGCGGTCATGGCTCCTGAATTACAATGTTTCGCTGCAGATAAATAAGCGGCAATATCCATCCAATACATAAGCTTGCCCCCCATTAAATCACCAAAAGTATTGGTGTCATTCGGTAAGACTAATTCATTCATGGTAATAAATGAATCCTTGGCTTTTCTTGCTTCCATAAAAATTGTTTGTGCCCCAAAGGTACAGCTTAAACCGTAAAATGGTCCAATTTAGCTAAGTAGGCTGGGTCTACTTCTGCGCCAATACCTGGGGTGTCGCTAATAGTTAAATGCATTCCATTAAATTGAACACCTCCCATAATAGGGTCTTCTAAATGACCTAATAAACAAGTGTCCATATCGTAATACTTTACATTGTCCATGGCCATGGCAAAATGCATTTTAGCACTAAGGGCTAATCGGCTTTCCAACATGCCACCCATCATACATGGAATATTGTTGGCTTTAGCAATATCATGTATTTTAATAGCTTCATGTATACCTCCACTTTTAGAGAATTTAATATTAATTGAATGACAAGCCTTTGTTGCCATTAATCTTCTTGCATCATGATGTGTGAAAACCGATTCATCGGCCATAATAGCAATAGGAGAGGCTGCACATAAAGCAGGTAAATAATCATCATAATATTTACGCATAGGTTGCTCGCAAAATTCAATTTGATAAGGGGCTAAACCTTCTAAAACTTTTAAAGCCTCTTCTTTTGCCCAACCTTGGTTGGCATCAATTCTAATTTTAGTATCATAACCAATCGCATCTCTTATACTTTTTATTCTTTCAATATCTTGTTTGGGATCTTTTCCTAATTTTACTTTAATAATATTTACGCCTTGCTTTACAAAATCAATCGCATCCTTGGCCATACTTTCGGGTGTATCAATACCAATGGTTAAATCGGTTTCAATAGGTTTGGAATTTCCTCCTAAAAAAGCATACAAGGGTTTGCCTACTGCCTTGGCTGCAATATCATATAAGGCTAAATCAAAAGCACTTTTCGCTGTATAGTTCCCAGCAATAATAGTATCTAGTTCAACCAACCTCTCTGTTATAGCTAGAGGGTCTTTTCCTTTCAGATAAGTAGCAAAATCCTTGGCAATATTATAACAGCTTAACTGCGTCTCACCCACAATCATTGGAAAAGCGGAACATTCTCCCCATCCAATAATGCCTTCGTCGGTATGTATTTTTATAACTATGTTTTGTGCATAGTGCATGGTCCCGGTAGCAATGGTAAAAGGCGTCATGGGAATTTTAAACAAGAAAACATCGGTGGAAAGAATTTTCATAAAAACTGTTTTTTTATAAGAAGCGTAATTACAATTATAAAGATACTTAAC
>CANCRC010000191.1 GCA_947380435.1 Chitinophagaceae bacterium | reverse complement strand
GCTACATCAAAGGAACCCGCACCACCAGTTACCGAAAACTCTTCTCCTAAAATTCTTTTACCTAAGGTTTTAAATTCTAGTTCATTAAAAATTTCAGCTAGTGCTGATTTATTTTTTTCTTTTAATCTAAAATCTTCCTCATGAAAACTTACTGGCACATTGGTAATAATAGTGGCCAGCTTCTTACTCATAATGGCCGATTTTTTTCCTGCACGCACTTTCTCCCCCATGGACCCGGTAATTTTATCGGCGTTATCTAGTACACCCTCTAGCGTATCATATAATTTTAAAAGCTTAGCAGCAGTTTTTTCACCCACACCCGGAATGCCTGGTATATTATCAGAGGCGTCTCCCATTAAGCCCAACATATCAACTACTTGTTCCACTCTTGCGATATCCCACTTTTCACAAATCTTTTTCGCATCTACAATCTCTTCTTTATTACCAAAGGCAGGTGGCTTCCATATATATACATTGGGTTTTACCAATAGCTGTCCATAATCTTTATCGGGGGTCACCATATACACTTCATAACCTTTAGCTGCCGCTTGCCAAGCAAGTGTTCCAATAATATCATCTGCTTCGTATCCATCATATTCAATCACGGGAATATTAAAACCTTCAATGATGGCTTTAATATGGGGTAATGAATCTAATAAATCTTCGGGCGCCTCTTGTCTGTTGGCTTTATAATCGGTGAAATCGGTATGTCTTTCCGTAGGAGCATGTGTATCAAAACAAACCGCAATATGCGTTGGGTTTTCTTTTCTAATAATTTCTAAAAGCGTGTTGGTAAAACCAAACTGCGCGTTGGTATTAATACCCGTTGTAGTAATTCTAGGTGTGCGAATAAGCGCATAATAAGCGCGGTAAATTAATGCTAATGCATCTAATAAAAATAGCTTTTTTGGCATGGCGCTAAGTTAACAAAAAAAACCTCCCCACCACATTTGTGATAGAGAGGTTCTTCTAATAAAAGGATAAACTGTTAATTAGTTAATCTTGTATTTAAGCTTATAGCGCTCGTACAATTGTTTTTGTTTATTATCCAAAGAAATATCGCGTCCTTGAATAAAGGCCTTGGTTACCTGATTGCCTCTCATATCTAGGATATCACCATCACTAATAATAATGTTGGCATCTTTGCCTGTTTCAATTGAACCGGTGATATCGTCAATGCCTAAGATTTTAGCAGTATTTAAGGTGATGGCGCTTAGTGCTTCTTCTTTGTCTAAGCCATATGCAGCAGCGGTTCCAGCGTTAAAGCTAATATTGCGTTGCTTGCTTTGGTCGTTGGCATCGTTAATGGCAAATAAAACGCCTGCTTTTTTAAGTTGAGCAGGAAGCTTATACATTTGATCGATATCGTCGTCTTCTGTAGTAGGTAACGCATGCTCGTTGTCTAAAATAACTGGAACATTGTTGTCTACTAAGATAGAAGCAATTTGTAAGCTTTCTGCAGCACCTACTATGACTATATTAAAACCAAAAGTTTTACCTAGGTCAATGGCAAGCAACATTTGCTTTACCTCATTGGCGCGAATATATAATTTTTGTTTACCGGTGAATAAGCCACGCACCGCTTCAAACTTTAAATTGTTTTCTGCATGATTTTTTTCTTGTAAATAAGCGCGTGCTTCTGTAAAGAAAGTTTTAATAGTTTCAATTTTATTCATAGCCTCTTTTACTGGATCACCAGCGGCTTGGCGCATGAATCCACCACGACCACCTCTTCTTGGCATAAGCGTTGGCATATTTATAAAAATTCCATTGTCTGCTTTGTAGGCTGCGTCTTCATAATTCCAGGCGTCTAATTGAACTACGGTTGAACTTCCTTCGATAAGTTCTCCCATGGGCGCCACATGTGCAAGTAACACACCATTTGCGCGTAGCACATTAATTACTTTTGAATCGGTATTATAAGAAACGATGGTTCTAATGCTTGCGTTGTTTTCTCCAATTTCTTGAAAATCGTTGCTACCGCGCACACCACTATTAATTTCTTTTAAGCCTAAACTTGATAATGGAACAATTAATCCAGGATACACTTGTTTACCGGTTGCATCAATAACAGTTGCGCCAGTTGTAGATACAGAAGCACCAACGCCTGTAATTTTTCCTTTATCAAAGGAAACCGACGCATCGGTTAATACTGTTCCGTTACCCACGTGAACAGTGGCATGTGTAATAACAATAGGACCTGCTTGCGGACCGACAGGATACACCGTTTCCTGAGCGCTTGCTTTTAATTGTAAAAGCGCAAGAGATACTAACAATAAGGTGGTATATTTCTTTTGCATATATTAATCTTTTTGAGTTTCGTAAATAGTAACCATTTCATCTGCGTGGTCATGATCGCCACAATTCAATAGTACTTGATAACTTGGCGTGGCAGGTCTTGTAGGCCCACCCGCTTTTTTCTCTCCTAACATTTTTTGTGTTAAGCGTGTTCTTTCTGCAGCAACCTCTTTGTGCATAGCTGCATCCTTTTCTCTATCAAAATAAATAGTACCATCTACAATAGTATATAAAGATTTTGCATAAATACTTAAAGGATTGTCTGACCATAAAACCACGTCAGCATCTTTTCCTGTTTTAATACTACCTACTTTGCTCTCAACATGTAGTGCTTTTGCCGGATTCAAGGTTACCATTTTAAAGGCCTCTTGTTCAGACACGCCACCATATTTAACCGTTTTAGCTGCTTCTTGATTTAATCTTCTAGCCATTTCAGCATCATCAGAATTAATACAAACATTTAAGCCTACTTTTTGCATGATGGCTGCATTATAACCAGTGGCATCTTGTACTTCTGTTTTATACATAAACCAATCAGAGAAAGTAGAAGCGGTTGAACCATGCTTTTTCATTTTATCGGCCACTTTATATCCTTCTAATATATGCGTGAAGGTGTTCACTGTAAAATTATATTTATCCGCAACGCGCATCATATAAGTAATCTCAGGTTGTACATAAGAGTGACAAGTAATAAAACGCTTTTTATTTAATATTTCTACTAAGGCGTCTAGTTCAAGGTCTCTTCTTGTATTCGGATTTTCTTTCATTGCTTTTTGATAATCTACCGCTCTATCAAAGGCGTCGTTCAATACTTC
>CANCRC010000190.1 GCA_947380435.1 Chitinophagaceae bacterium | reverse complement strand
GGAAAGAAAAACCTCGATTTAGTTATTGCATAAAAAAATCTTCGCAGCGTTTCTAATTAGATTCGCTGCGAAGATTTAAATTTGATGCTAACTTTTTAATTATTTAACAGCCTTAATTTCTTCCCACATAGCATCGGCTACAAATTGTTGGCCTGCTGGGTTTAAATGCACCCTATCTGAGGTTAAAATACCTTTCTCTTTGTTTTCAGGATTGTGTTGTAGGTTGTAATTAAGTAATCCTGCTCTTAAATCTACTAACTGTAATTGCTTGCTTGCGGCAAAACTGCGAATCCATTTACAATACATATTCAAATCACCATCTTGTTGATTGGTATGATCGGTTCTTTCTCCAATTGCAGCAGGTGTACACAAAATTACTTTGGCTCCTTTTGCTTGAATCTTTTTTACTAAGGCTTCATAAAATTTACCAAACTTATCATAATCGGTTCCAGTTCCAGAACCTGCTTTGTGCCAAACATCATTTACGCCGATGTATATTAAAACGATATCTGGATTTTTTTGCAACACATCTTCTTCCATTCTCAAATACAAATCATACACTTTATTACCACTAACACCAGCGCCTACTAAATCATATTGATTTGATAAACCTGCTTTTTGAATGATGGTATCTATCAAACGAATATAACCACCAGGGTTAACGCCTGCTGCCGTAATAGAATCTCCAAAAAAGATTACTTTCTTTTTCTTTTCTGTTCTAAAAGACATAATTAGCATTGCTGTTACGAAAAGACCTAATAAAATCAGTTTGTTTGTCATATTTCTCTTTTTGGCTTTTAATTATGGGACTAAATATAAACATTCAGCTTGAATCAAATAACAAGTTTCGGATGAGTTTGATTTAAGAATTGCAATTATTTTCAATAACGAGGTCTTTTTAACTGATATTTCTTTTAAAATATTTGGAACAATTGGGGTACAGCCCTATTTTTGCACCCCATCCAAAACAATTGGAACGGATTGCCTGATAGTATAATGGTAGTACGACTGTTTTTGGTACAGTTTGTCTTGGTTCGAATCCAGGTCGGGCAACCAAAATTTAAAATAACTCATTGATTTTCAATGGGTTATTTTTTTTGTACTTCCTCAAAATGGTGTTTTTCCACCAGATTTTCCACCAAAACGATATTTTTTAACCTTTTTATTCAATAATCAGGTTGTACTTTTCTAATAAACCAGCAAGATTGTTTATTGAATGTTTTGATTTTTTGAGTTTGTTATTCTCTAAATCAATAGAATAATTGAAAGAGGATGTGAAATCAACTTTTTCTAAATTAGTTGCACTAAATACTGCATTTGATAAATCACAATTATTAAAAACCGAATTGGTTAAATCAGATTCTGTAAAATCAACTTCATTCAATTTAGAATTAAGAAAATCCATGTTCTTCAACTTTAATTTATAAAAGGACGAATAAGTTAAAATACAATTATCTATTGCAATTGATATACCAAAGCTATCTGCAGTATCAAATTTTAATCCCACCATTTTACAATCTTTAAACTTAACATCCCTCAATACAACTTTATTGATATTGGCTGAACTTAAATCAGAATTTTCAAATGTTGAATCTATAAATTTGAAAGAATTTAAATCACTCCCAGAAAAATTACATTTATTAAATGTACAATTCTCGTATTCCCCTTTCTTTAATAGTCCAGTTCTGAAATCTAAATTTTCAAAAACTACATTTTCAAATATTTCCATAAATTAAATTTAGATACCTATACTTCTTAAAAAAATAAAAGTAACCCAAATCCCTCAATGGAGGTGAATTCCCCTACTACAATGAATATGACTACTCATATGGCGGGAAAATTCTCTGTTTTTTAAACAATAACAATTTTAATGTGCTGATTTTCAATAAAATACAAGCATATTTTTAATACTCATTGGGCAATCAACATGAAAAACTCATCACTTTTACTTCTAGAATAAGCTTTATTCAAAAATTTTCTTTAACTTTTCTCTACTAGATTAAAAATTAATTACAATGAAAAAAATATTAATTACCCTCCCTTTCTTGATTTTGTTTTTATCAAAATCAGTTGCACAATCTACCATTCCTGAATCAAAATGGTCTTCGCATGAAATTACAA
This sequence comes from Chitinophagaceae bacterium, assembly GCA_947380435.1. Lineage (GTDB taxonomy): Bacteria > Bacteroidota > Bacteroidia > Chitinophagales > Chitinophagaceae > Sediminibacterium. The sequence continues at coordinate 1,011 of CANCRC010000190.1, read as the reverse complement.
TTGATGGTTTAGATAATGAATGGAGCAAACCATTTAATTATGCAGACAGCATCAGTGGATTAGTCTTTGCCATTAGTAATGATAAGGATAATATTTATATATGCGTATCAAATTCTAATAAAAATAAAGCCACTAAAATGATGATTGCTGGATGGAGTCTTGATTTAAAATCTTCTGAGAAAGATAGGAAATTCCATGCAAGTATTGACTTCTCGAAAATTGCTGAAATACGTTACGTTTTTAATGCAGATATTAAAAACCTAATAACGCTTTACAAAGCAATGATTACAACAGTTACAAGAAAAGGGTTTCTAGCCAACAATGGCGTTCAAGATTTGACGAATGTGAATGGAATGAATATTGGAATAGGTTTAGATGAAAAGGAAAATATTATTTACGAAATAATGATTCCTATTAAAGATTTGATACCTCAAAGCAAAGCTACACTCACTGAATTGGTTAACGTTGAATTTAGAGTAAATGCACTAGAGAACCCCTATGAATCAAGGGATTTCGGTTCAAGGTCAGAACCTAATAGTATGGGAAAAAGTCGAATAGGTGCAGGTGCTGGACGTAGCGGCGGAAGCGGCGGCGGACAAAGACCAGGAGAATCATCAAGTAATGCTAATGCAGCAATGAGTGCTCTTTATGAAAAACAAAGTTTTACACAAAAAATAAAACTAGTAGATAAGGAATCAAAGTAAGCAGAAAAATTAAAGAAGTTTGTTGATACAGTTTTGTAAACTATCTAACCAATGGATAGTTTGAATGCCGTAATCATTTTCTAAACCAGATGTATCCATTACCGAATAAGCAGGTCGCTTAGCTGGAGTTGGAAAATCGGTGGATGGAATGGGCGATACGATAGTTTTTTTGTTGGCTTCTTTTGCAATAGCTACTGCAAAATCATACCAAGATATTACGCCACTATTACTATATTGATATATGCCATAGTGCGCATTTCCTTTTTCAATTGATTGAAGCATAGAAATGATTGCAGCCGCTAAATCT
>CANCRC010000189.1 GCA_947380435.1 Chitinophagaceae bacterium | reverse complement strand
TTAAATAGCATCACTAACAATGCTACTATAAACATTAATAAGGATAAGCGGTTCATGCCATGCATAGCCTTCATCATACCTGTTCTTTCTTGATTCGGATCACGCTTTACTATAAATAAGTACTCCCCAATTTGTCTTAAAAATTTCATAGGTTTCTTTTTTGTAAAATGATTTAAGCTTGTTTCGCTAACCAAGCCTTTAAATGGGCGGTGATTTGAACAGATTCAATTATAAATCCATCATGGCCATATACTGAATCAATGGCTACCAAAGTGGCATTAGGCATATGTTGCTCCATAAAACGCTGTTCGTCTAAGGGGCATAAGATATCGCTGTTAATTCCCATTATAAAAGTAGGCGTTTGAATAGTGCCTAATGTTTTAATTAAATCACCGCCTCTTTTACGGGCTAAATGATGACTATCCATTGACTTAGTGAGTAACCAATAACTATAAGCGTTGAACCTGCTTACTAATTTATCGCCTTGGTAATTGATATAAGAAGAGGCTTTAAAATTATCTATTTTTTCAGGATCCTCGTCTGTTTGTTTCTCTTGATAGATTCCATAATTGCGATAAGTTAACATTCCAATGGCTCTTGCTGCTTTCAATCCCTTTGCGCCAGCATTGGTTGTAGGTTCTTTCCATGTGCAATCGGCTTCAATAGCCAAACGTTGAGCAGTATGCACAGCTACACCCCATGCACTTTCTGAAGGAGAAGTGGCAATCAGGAACATTTTTTTAATAACATTGGGTTCGTAAATAGCCCATTCTAAAGCTTGATAGCCACCCATACTTCCCCCTAATAATAAATCAATTGATTCAATACCTAAATGTGTTCTTAATAAAATATGCGCCTTCACCATATCGCGAATAGTCACAGTAGGGAAATTATCAAAACTAATATCGGTGCCAATTGTCTCAGCGCTTAATGGCCCTGTAGAACCATAACATGAACCAATAATATTTGCGCAAACAATATAGTAATCGGTTGGATTAATAATGGCCCCCTCGCCTACTAAACCCTTCCACCAATCGGCAGCATCGGAATTCGCGGTAAGGGCATGACATACCCAGGCCACTTTCTTATCCGGGCTATAAGTCCCATAAGTATGATAGGCAATGGTTAGCTTAGGCAGGCTCACCCCACATTCTAGGGTAAAAGCACTTTGATATTTATAGATCTTTGGCTCCATTTTTTCGAATTCTAATGCAAAGTAACTATCTATTTGAATTACATTTGCATAATCATTGGAATTTATATTTCAATTAACTAACAATTATTATTTTATGGCTAGGATGGTTGTGACAAGGATGAATGATGGATTCGCTTTTAATGCAGTGGACGAAGCCCATAATCACATGAGGTTGGACATTCCCGTTGACCAGGGAGGCCATGGCACAGGACTTAGACCTATGCAAACTTTATTGAGTGCATTAGGTGCCTGCAGCGGTGTAGATATTGTTATGATATTAAATAAACAAAAAGAAACCATTGAATTTTTTGAAATGGTAATTGATGGAGAACGTGAAACAGGAAAAGAACCTGCTTTATGGACCACCGTTCATATTATTTTCAAATTCAAAGGAACCATGACCAAAGAGAAAGCAGAAAAAGCTTGCGCTTTGTCCATAGATAAATATTGTTCTGTAGCAGCTACTTTAAGAGCAGCTGGCGCTGTGATTACTTGGGAAGTGGAGATAGGATAAGATAGAATTAGATAGAAATAAATTGAAAAAGATTTAGCACATAAAATTATTTGTATGAAGCATACGCAATCAAAATTAATAAGAACACAAATTCCTAGAACTGCAGAAGGGGAACATGCAAGTCCTATGTATCTAACAAGTAGTTTTTGTTTTGATAATGCAGAAGATATGCGTGCTGCTTTTGCAGATGAAACAGATGTAAATATTTATAGTCGTTTTTCTAATCCGAATGTGCAAGAATTTGTAGACCGTTTATGTATTTTAGAAAATGCAGAAGCAGGCTTTGCTACTGCTACTGGAATGAGTGCAGTATTTGGATCTTTTATGGCCTTATTAAAAAAAGGAGATCATCTTTTATCTTGTGATTCAGTTTTTGGAAGTACGCGTACCGTTGTTTCTAAGTACTTACCTAAATATGGTATTGATTTCAGTTATGTAACTGCGAATGCCACTGCCACTCAGTGGGAAGCAGCCATTACACCTCAAACCAAAATGATTTATTTAGAAACCCCTACAAATCCTGGATTAGAAGTGATTGATATTGCCATGGTAAGTGCCATTGCAAAAAAGCATAATATTATTTTAAATGTAGATAATTGTTTTGCAACACCCATTGGTCAAACCCCAATAGACTTAGGTGCAGACATCGTTATTCATTCAGCCACTAAATGGATAGATGGGCAGGGCCGTGTTTTAGGTGGTGCCATTGTTGGTCGCAAGGACTTAATTCATGAAATGTATTTATTCTGTCGCGCTACTGGTCCTTCTTTATCTCCTTTCAATGCATGGGTATTAAGTAAAAGTTTAGAAACTTTAGAGGTAAGAATGGAAAGACATTGCAGTAACGCCTTATTTGTTGCTGAAAAATTAGAAGGTCATTCAAAAATAAATTTTGTAAAATATCCATTCTTGACATCGCACCCACATTATGCCATTGCAAAAAAACAAATGAAAAATGGAGGTGGTATAGTATGTTTTGAAATAAAAGGTGGCATTGAAGCTGGCCGTCAATTTTTAAATAATATTAAAATGTTATCGCTTACTGCCAATTTAGGCGACACAAGAAGTATAGCGTCTCACCCTGCTAGCACTACACATGCAAAACTTTCTCCAGCAGAAAGAGATGCGGTAAGTATTAGCGATGGCTTAATAAGAATATCGGTGGGCCTTGAACATAAAGAAGATATTGTAGCCGATATACTACAGGCTTTAGAAGCTTAAAAAACTATCTATTTTTTTAATTGGTTTTTCATCATTTTTTCTTGCGCTAAAAGGCAATTTTCCAATTTTTTGAGTATATTGAATACGCTTAAAAACAGCTCGATATATGAAAACAAAAATTAGCGTAATGCTATCCTCCATGATGTTCCTACAATATTATATTTGGGGCGCATGGTATGTGACAATGGGTACTTATATGGGTGAAATTTTAAAATC
>CANCRC010000188.1 GCA_947380435.1 Chitinophagaceae bacterium | reverse complement strand
GTTCTCCAAGTTCCCCTAATGCTTTTAATTTTTTAGCTTTTTTAATACTATCTTTTTTCATAAATAACTAGACTTGTTAATATTGAAACTAGTGCTTATCAAATATATTATTTTAAAATTCAATAAAAAAATAAGTATATAGAACATACTAGTTGGATTTCATCACTTTTCTTATTTATTAAAGCCTTTAAAAACAACAGTTTATACATTATCAAGTTTAAGCAGAGGTTACACAATCATAAACTTGTTTCACCTTATTTAAAATCTAACGATATTTTAATTATTTAAGGATAAATCATGCAACTATAGAGTTCTAGAAATTTTCAATTAAAATTCTGAATACACTTTTCTTATTTAAGAGCATTCAACCTCTACAATACCACTTCCAATGTTTCCGCGGGTTTTAAGAAATGAGTTGTGGTGCAAATTGTGGTGCAAATGAAAAAAGCAGCTACAAAAAAGTCACTTAAAACTTGCTTGTAACTGCTTGATTATCAAGTGGTGGGCCCACCAGGGCATGATCCTGGGACCCCCTGATTATGAGTCAGGTGCTCTAACCAACTGAGCTATAGGCCCGCATCTTTCGATGTAGGCGGCAAAAGTACTAATTTTTAACCTTTTTTAAAGGTATCTACCCTTTTTTTCTGCTATTTTTGCGGGATGAAGAAAGTTATTTTATCAGTAGTTTCCATTTTATTCTTTGGCATGTTTTTAAATGCTCAAATTTCTACAACAACAGGGAGTAAAAAATTAGACCTTACAGGTCGTCCAGCAGACCATTTTATGTTTCAATTTGGTAGCGATACTTGGACTAGCGCGCCCGACAGTGTAAAATTAGGGGGTGGTTTTAGCCGTCACTTTAATATGTACTTCATGTACGACAAACCTTTTGTTTCTAATCCTCATTATAGTGTAGCCTTTGGTGCAGGTGTAGGAACTAGTAATGTTTTCTTCGACAATCATACTTTCGTTGATGTAAAATCAATTGCGAATACTTTACCTTTTCGTCATATCGACTCTCTTTCAAATCACTTTTCTAAATTTAAAGTAACTACAATTTATTTAGAAGCACCGGTAGAGTTAAGATATTTTAGCGACCCTGCACATCCTGGTTCATCTTGGAAAGCTGCAGTAGGCTTTAAGTTGGGTACTTTATTAAAATCTTATTCTAAAGGAAAGAATATGGTAAGCAATACAGGTACCTCAATAAATGGTAAGACTTATATTCTGAAAGAAGAAAACAAACGTTTCTTTAACGCAACCGATGTTGCTTTAACAGGAAGAGTGGGTTATGGTGTATTTTCTTTAGACATGGGCTATCAAGTAAACGGAGTTTTACGTGATGGTTTTGGACCAGTGATGAATAAGTTCTCTGTAGGTTTCACGATTAGTGGCTTATAGTAGTTAATATAATATTTACTAAACCCTCTTTTACGGAGGGTTTTTTTATGGACCTAATGGATTAGCCTATCTTTGTAAAAACAAGTAAAGTTGATAGAGAAAAAGAAAATATTTAAGAAAGAAGAGAAGTCGGTACTAGTGAGTGTCATACAGAAAGATCAAACTGAAGCACAGGTAGATGAATATTTAGATGAGTTAGCTTTTTTAGCTGAAACGGCTGGGGCTAAAACTTTAAAATCGTTCAAGCAAAGATTACCTCATCCAGACTCAAGAACTTTTGTGGGTAAGGGAAAGTTAGAAGAAATAAAACAATACGTTGCCCAAAAAGATATTGATGTTGTTATTTTCGATGATGAATTATCGGGCTCTCAAATTACCAATATTGAAAAAGAAGTGAAGTGTAGGGTAATTGATAGAAGTGATTTAATCTTAGACATTTTTGCGGCGCGTGCAAGAACAGCGCAAGCTAAAGTACAAGTTGAATTAGCACAGTATCAATATATATTACCCCGCTTAAAAGGTATGTGGACGCATTTGGAAAGACAAGGTGCGGGTATTGGATCAAGAGGTCCGGGGGAAACAGAAATTGAAACGGACCGTCGTATAGTAAAAGATAAAATTTCTTTACTACGCAAACGCTTACTTGAAATTGATAAGCAAGCCTTCACACAAAGAAAAGAAAGAGGAGAGTTTATTCGTGTGGCCTTAGTGGGTTATACCAATGTGGGCAAGAGTACCATTATGAATTTAGTAAGTAAGAGCGAGGTGTTTGCTGAAAATAAATTGTTCGCAACCCTTGATACCACTACGCGTAAAGTAGTTTTTGAGAACACGCCTTTTTTATTAAGTGATACGGTTGGGTTTATTCGTAAACTTCCACATCATTTAGTAGAAAGTTTTAAAAGTACATTAGATGAAGTAAGAGAGGCCGATGTATTATTACATGTGGTAGATGTTTCTCATGCGCAGTATGAAGACCAAATAGGCGTGGTGAATAAAACCTTACAAGAATTAAAAGCCTTTGATAAACCCATCATTACTATTTTCAATAAAATGGATTTATACAAAGAAAAATATTTTGATGAGTGGATATCGGACGAAGTCAAACAAGATTTACTCATTGAATTAAAAGATAAGTGGAACGGCATTACCAATAACCAAGCCGTTTTTATTAGTGCTATTGAAAAACAAAACATTGAAGAATTAAGAACAGTTATTTTACATAAAGTAAGAGATATGTATCAAATAAGATTCCCTTATAAAACTGTTTATTATACCTAATGAGTAAGTTGGAATGGAAATTAATTACCGATGCGCCCTTAAGCCTCAACTGGGCTGAAAATAATATGGTAGAATTAGAGGTAGAAGGCAAGCAAGTCACACTAGCAAAATGGAAAGAAGGATACCTAGCTTTTGCAAGTAAATGTCCGCATGCCAGTGGTCGCATGGCACAGGGCTATATTAACCCTTTGGGCCAAGTGGTTTGTCCTTTACATAGATATTGTTTTGATATGAAAAATGGCCGAAATACAAGCGGTGAGGGCTATTTTCTGAAAACCTACCCCATAGAGTTAAGAGAAGAGGGTCTTTTTATTGGTTTTCAGTCATTTTCTTTGTTTTAATGTTTTGTTCTTAACTAAAATTTATTATTTTTGCCACCCTTAAAAGGAACACTCCTCCTTAGCTCAGTTGGTTAGAGCACATCACTGTTAATGATGGGGTCCTCCGTTCAAGTCGGAGAGGGGGAGC
>CANCRC010000187.1 GCA_947380435.1 Chitinophagaceae bacterium | reverse complement strand
ATGATGTGAGCAGTTCAAAATTTATATAACATCAAGCGAGCTTGTGTTTATAAATTTTTTCTGCTCATTGCCTTCGGCAAGGCCTGTTAAAGTAGGGGCATAAAAAAAGCCAGTATTGCTACTGACTTTTTTGTCGGGAAGACAGGATTTGAAACCATTTTTAAAGTCCTTAACATTTATTCAAATAATGTTATTTTTTATTCATTATCAATTACTTATAAAATTTTCACTTAACATTATTGAAATTTAAAAAATAAAATGTTAAGTCATATTTACTAAACTTTTACTAAATTAGAGTTATGAGTAAGGGTATTTTCAAACGATGTAGTTTAAGAAACAATAATGGTTCAATCATTATTTACTACTACCATTTAAATATTTGTAGGTATCCAACGGGTATTTCTATTGATAATACCAAAGAATGGGACACCAAGAACAACTACATTAAAACATCAGTTGATGACTTTGATGTAAAGTCAAAAAAGTTAGACAAACTTGTAAATTGGGTCAATAATATAATTGAAAGTAAATTCAAAGAAGAAGATGTTGTTTTAACAGGGAATGAACTGAAGAAACTACTTGACAAAAACTATCAGGTAAATCAAATTGTCAAAAGTCAAAAACTTATAGACCATTATTACAATTTTTATGAAATCAAAAAAAGAACTTTCAAGAATAAACCACAAAGTTTAAAAGATTATACATCCCTCAAATCACTATTAGAGGAATTTGAAATATATTATAACAAGAAATTGTTAATTAGGAATTTCAACGATGTTGAATTAGAAGAGTTGTTAGAATTTATGAAAATCAAACACCCAAAGGAAATGGAATTAAATGGGGAGATTTATAAATTCAAGACAGAAGGTGGGATGGTTAATGATACAATAAGAAAGAGATTGGATTGTCTAAATGAATTTAACAATTACCTTATAAAACTTGAAATTTTACCAAACAACGAGTTCATTAAAAACAAAAGAAAGGAATTCAAACCAAATAATAAAAATAAAATTTCACTAACAATTAAAGAAGTCCAAGAATTATACAAAATAGATTTCAATAAGAAATACCTGAATGAAACAAAGGATTTATTTGTTTTCATTTGTTTTACAGGATTAAGATGGAGTGATTTAGAACAATTTGATTACAGATTTATTAGAAGGAATGGGGATGAATGGATTTATGAATTTTCACCTATAAAAACAGAAGATAGTAGTTCGGTTGAATGTTTTATCCCACTTTGTAAAATAGTTAAGGAAATATTAAAGAAATATGATTTGAAATTAAAGAAGATTATTAAAAGTAATCAGTCATTCAATGAAAATTTGAAAATAGTATGTAAAGAAAGTGGGTTATTCAATGAAATAACAAGGATAAAAAATAAAGAAACTCAAACCTATATGTTTAAATATGAAACGATTACGGGTCATAAGGGAAGGGACACATTCATAACAAATTTAATTGAAAACACACCTATCAATGAAATAATGAAATATACAGGACATACAAAAGTTTCAACCTTAATGAAATATGTAGATAAGTCAAGAAAGGTAAATTCTAACTATGTAAAAATATTTGACATATGAGTAATATAGATACACATTCAAACACATTAAATTCATTATTTAACCATTTAAGGTATGTTTCAAATAGTGATTTTGATATAGAAGATATTGAAAGAAAATCTACAACATTTGTAGATTTAATCACGAGTGATTACATAACCTACCCTAATTCAAAAGAACAAATAAAGTCTTCAATCAAACGAATGAGGGAATTGACAAAAACTTTACTTACTTGTATTGATAAGGGTTTTGAAAATTCATTAAAAAGGATTGATACTATATATAGTAAAATTGAAGAATTTGAAAAATTCACTGACACAAACCCAACCTTTGTTAGTTTGAAAGACCCAATAGAATGTAAAAAGTTCTACAAGAAATTAGAAAAAGAAGAATACACCCACATAGAGGTAAGTAAAATACTTAACATTACGAGACAAACAATTTCAAACTATTACCATTCAGGTAAATTTGGAAAATTTAAGACAAAAGGGAAAAACAAGATTACAAAAGAAGGATTATACAGATACTTTGTAGATGATTTCCTTAAAAAGAAAAAAAATAAATAAAAGAACTCACCTACCCACTCTTTTCTCAACTTACTACATATTTATTACTTGACGGGGTTGAATAACCCAATGTGTCATCAATAATTATTAACCCATTAAGTAATGAGAAAAGTTGGACGACCACCATTATACCTGTATGAAGAGGATAGGATAAATTCAAGACGAGAACAGAACAGAACTAACCAAAGAAATTGTAGATTAAAGAAGAAACTACACAAAGAGGTAAAGAACTTATCTAAACCAATCAATTTCAATAAGAAATACCAAGACGACATCGTCCATTCGTTTATGAACTATGGTTTCAATACCCTATTTACAGGAACTATTGACTTAAACCATTTAGAACAGGATGAATTGGATGTTATGAATAAAGAGATAGATAAGATTAACCAAGAATTTGAAATTCAACTTACTCATTTTACCGAAAGAAGAACTACAATCCAATCATTGAAGGATTATACAGAACGATACATTCAATTTCTTTATAGTAGAAATGTAATAGACAGGTCATTGGTATTCTTTGAGATTGGAGACAATCTTAACATCCACACCCACATCATTTTGAATTCAAAAACAAATTACCAAGACCTGAAATTGATATTGGAAAGTGGTTGGTTGATTGGTGTATCAAAGACATCAAAACCAATCAGGGACAATGAAGAGAAAGAGAAGGTAATTAGATATGGTGTAAAAGAACTGAAACCCACCTCGTCCAATTCAAACGAACAGAAGAAAATTGATAATTGGTTCTTTATAGGTGAATTTAATTGATATGGGGGTAGTCCCCGAAGGGAGGTCCTGTTCGTATCTTGTCTTATATATGGGTCCCTACCTACCTGACGGAGTAGAACCCTACTAAAAAGGAACTTCTTGGGGTGTTTTAGAATTCATACACTCACCTGAATTCAATTCACCTCACATTGATACTATATATCAAAATCATCCTGTATTTGTCCTAAAATTCAAATTCACAAGGTAATTGTCAAAAAAACACCCTTCCTTGAATGAAATAAGGAGGTTTTATT
>CANCRC010000186.1 GCA_947380435.1 Chitinophagaceae bacterium | reverse complement strand
CCTCTTTTTATTTAGATGGCGTTAAGATTACCGAAAAGGAAATGAATGCTATTTCTGTAAATGATATAGTATCAGTCAATGTCTTAAAAGGAGAACAAGCACTAAAAAAATATCCTGAAGATGGCAAAAATGGAGTAATGATTATTACCACTAAAAATGGTACAAAAACAAATCTTCAAAATAAAATGGATGAGGTGACTGTTATAGGCTATTCAAGTATTGACACAGGCGTTAGCGCTGTTTTTATTGCACCTAAGATTCAAAAAAACGTAGACCCTTCGAAAAATAATGACCCCATTTTTTATACCGCTGAAAAACCTGCAGAATTTCCAGGTGGTACAGGAGGTTGGTCTAACTATTTAATGAACAATTTAGATAGAAATTTACCCAATAGAAATAAGGCTGTTCCCGGTAAGTATACTGTGAAACTTAATTTTATTGTGAGTGAAAATGGAGATGTTGAGAACGTAATTGCTGAAAACAATCCTGGTTATGGAACGGCATCAGAAGCTATTCGTGTTATTGAAAAAGGCCCTAAATGGATTCCAGCAGAACAAAATGGTAGAAAAGTTAACTTCTTAATGAAACAAGTAATTGTATTTAATGTAACTGACAAATAGATTAACTTTTATAAGTTAGATTTTGATTACTTAATGTAAACAAACCCTCTGCAATTTTCTATGTAGGGGGTTTGTTATCAAAAACATAATATTCTTGCCGCTTAACTAGTAGAAAGTTAATTTTAACATAATTCATGCTTTTAAGCTCAAGATTCCCTTTATTTTCGCCCTCAAATTATAAACTAGTTTAATGTATAACTACAATTCTTATTTAAAGAAATCCCTTCTTGTATTTATGGCGGGGTTATTCATCCAATCTGCATTTGCGCAGAACCCTATTTCAATTAAAGGACAAATAACAGATAGTGTAGAGAAAAAGCAATTGCAAAACGCGTCTATTAATATCTTAAGAGCAAAGGATTCAATATTGGTGGGGTCAACAAGGGCTGATAAGGATGGTGAATTCACCTTACTTGCTAAATCCGAAGGAAAATATATTTTAATGATAACTTATCCTCAATATGCAGACTATATTGATAAGATTGAACTTGCTACGGGACAAGAATTAAATCTAGGTGCGGTTTACTTGAATACCAAAACACATTTATTAAAAGAAGTTATTGTAAGAAATACAGTTTCTGCCATTCGTATTAAAGGTGATACAACAGAGTACAAGGCAGATAGCTTTTATGTAAACCCTAATGCTGACGTGCAAGAACTTTTAAGAAAAATGCCAGGTATACAAGTAAACTCAAAGGGTGAGATAACGGCACAAGGTGAAAAAGTAAATAAGGTATTAGTGGATGGCGAAGAGTTTTTCAGCGATGACCCTGCTGTTGTAACAAAAAACTTAAGAGCAGATATAGTAGATAAGATTCAAGTGTTTGATAAAAAATCGGATCAAGCTAGTTTTACGGGAATTGATGATGGACAAAAAACCAAAACCATTAATGTTCAATTAAAAGAAGATAAGAAGAATGGTTATTTTGGTAAAGCAGAAATTGGCTCCAATTTTGGAGAATATGGCAATGGTAAACTAATGGTCAATTCTTTCAAAGCCAAGAAGAAAATAGCTGCATTTTTTACCCAGGACAATACACGTTTTGAGGCGTTAAATTGGGATGAAACTAGAAACTATTCTGACGGAGGTAATACCAATATGGAAGTGGGCGACGATGGGGGTATTAGTATGTATTTTAGTGGAGATGATGAGTATGGAAGTGGCGTGGGTTTACCCAATCAAAAAAATGCTGGATTGGTTTTTGGAAATAAGTGGAATAAATTATCTACAAATAATAGTGCACAATTTCAAAACTTGACAGTGAATTCAATTGGTAAAAACTATTCAAAAACTATTTTACCAGATTCTTCATTCACCAACAATACTTCCAATACGCAATACAGCGATAAGAAAAAATATAAGATTAGTAGCATTAATGAATGGGGTACAGATAGTACAGGATTATTCAAAATTACCTTAAAAGCCGCGGATGTATTAATAGACGGCACTACTCAATATGAGGGTCAAACAACTGGTGAAACTGGGCATTTAATTAATACTTCCAAAAGACAGAGCTCTTTGAATGAAGATGATAAAACATTATCAACTATACTAAGTTATAAACGAAAGTTTGCTAAAAAGGGAAGAACTATTTCCTTTGTTTCCGATATGAATTTTAATGATAAAGTGCAGGATGGGCTGCTCGTTTCCAATAATGAATATTTTAATTACGGGGGCGCAGTCATTAAAAAAGATTCTGTAGATCAATTAAAGTCAAATAAACAAAACACATCTGCTATTAATTCAAATGTTGTATTCACAGAACCTATTGGGAAAAAATCATTTTTGATTTTTAAATACGCATTAAACATAGGCAAAAATGATGCAGAAAGAATTAGTTATGATAAGTCGGGAATTGCTCCAGTTTCTTCTAAGCCATTATACAGCAATATTATTGATTCTCTAAGCAATCATTTTGTTTTCAATACTATTAACAATGCAGGGTCTATCAATTATCGTTTTGTAGATAAAAAATATAATTGGGCTCTAGGATCTGGATTTGGGTCGGCGCATTATCAAATGAATGACATTGCAAAAAATACCTTGCGCTCTATAAACTTTAACAACTTTATTCCAGCATTTACTTTGAACTATAACCCAAAACAACAAAGAAGATTAAAATTTGAATATTCCGGAAATACAATTAATCCTACCTTATTACAAATTCAGCCAATTATTGATAATACAGACCCTTTAAATTTGAATATTGGTAATGCCAATTTACAACAAGGCTTTACCAATACAGTAAGATTAAGTGGCAATGATTTCCAAGTGTTAAAAAGCAGATATATTTTTGGAAATATTCAATATTCAAACACAGAAAACGCCATTAGTAATAGCACTACTATTGATGCTTTAGGCAGAAGAGTAAATCAGTATATTAATGTTCAAGGTAACTTTAATTACAACGCTAATTTATATTATGGCATGGAGGTATATAAGGGCATTAATATTGGAGCTGGATTAAATGGAAGCGTAAGTAGGTATGTCAATAAAGTCAACGGCGTAAGGAATGTGAATGATAATACTAGCCTTGGGTATAGTGCTCAATTAAATTATTGGGG
>CANCRC010000185.1 GCA_947380435.1 Chitinophagaceae bacterium | reverse complement strand
AATAAATCAACATTGTTAAATACTACATTGTCGTAGGTAATACTTCCCTTGCTTAATTCATGTTTAAAAAAATAAGGGTGCCCTTCATAAAATGAAACAGTATAACCTGCATTTTGGCTACCATTGTATTTGCCTGTTTGGTCGCCAATTTTAGTATGATAATTGGCTACTACATTATTTATGGCTGTAGCATAGATAAGGCTATCTTTTGCGGAACGCTGCGCATGCACTGTATCAAAAGGCGTTAGCATGGAAATAAATACAAGAATAAATAAAATCTTCTTTAACATTTGGGTACTTCTTATGGGAATTACCTTACAAGATATCCCTAAATCTTTGAAATATTGAGCGTTAGGAAAGAATGTGGGTAAGATAATTACATGAGTGGTAGGAGCATTAGTTTTGGTTAAGGCGGCCTTTGAACTTATGCTTTCTAGGATGAGACACTTTTGATCTTGATTGAAATTCACTACTTATAACACTTATATTACCATCTACCTCTAAAATGGCAAGGTCTACTTTTTGAATATCTCTAGCCCCATGCTCTCGAACGGCAGCTTCCAGTTCCTCAATAGTAATTTCTGCTTTTTTGCAGTTTTCCATATTGGCCACTCCCTCATATATTAATAGTATTGATTCCCCCTGTACCAACTTGCTAAAGCGCTGGCTTCTATAGAATAAACCTTTAAGTGTATAGTTGGCTAAAAATAGGGCAGCTGCAGCAATTAAGCCTCCAGAGAGTGTGGTGTCAGGGCCTACCATGGCATTTTGAACTGAATTACTTATTAAGAGTATGAATACCAAGTCAATAACCGATAACTGCGCCAGTTCTTTTTTCCCAAATAGGCGAATAGCTAGTATCATAAATACATATACAGCCAAAGTGCGTAAAATGATATTCAGAATGGGGTTATTCAATGAAGATTCAAGTATATTGGCTATAAACATGGTTAGGTTAAATTTACAGATAAAGCTAGGAAATCTTAATTAAAGTATTCGAGGAATTCATTTTGTACTAATTTAGTAAAATATTACCTTTATTCTTAATAACATCTATCTAAATTTGTTTCAAATGAAAAATTATAAAATTTTACTATTAGCGGCTCCATTTGTTCTTTTTGCTTGTAGCAAAGGGGGAGACTCTCCTACGCCAACACCTCCTCCGGTTGTGGTGGTTGCTGAAGCAGATATTACTTTTAAAGTGGAAATTCCAGCAAGTACTGAAATTGATTATACAAAAATATATGGAGCCATAGGTGGTTCACAGGCTATAAATGTGAATATTACCTCTACCTTACCAAAGGATGGTGTAACCATAGATGTTAAAGTAACCAAGGATGCAGATAATACAGCTGTATTTAATAATAATATAACAAGCACGACGGCTGCCTCTAATGCTATTACAATTTCTAGTTTATCACCAGGTGTCTTATCAACAGCAACAGTGGTAGTTACTTCTAAAACAAAGAGCACCAATACTGCTACCAAAACATTCAAAATAGCGGCTAAATAATATAAAGCTAAGCGACCTTTTTTATAAACCCTTGTAAATCTTGTATTTGCAAGGGTTTTGTTTTTAGTAAAAATTAATAATTATTTTACTTTGTTTTTAAAAGTAATTGTATACTTTTAACATTCACTAAATTAAAACCAGATGAAAAAATTATTTTCAACACTCTTGTTATTATGTATGATAATAGGAGTAAATGCGCAAAAAAATGCTAATGGGGTTATTTATGACAAGCATCCTTCTATTGATGTGGTGGAAAAATTCATGCAAGCCTTTGTAAAAGGCGATGCAGCCACTATGACTAGCTTAACTACCGATGATTTCAAAGCTTACAATGCTATGAACACGAATTGGGATTACAAAGGCCAAGATTTAGCAACTTGTATTCGTAATGCTCAAAATTATGCGAACAACTATACAAATTTTTCTATTACAAAAAGAGGCGGTTCTTATCCAGATGCCTTAGAGTATAAGAAAGATGGTATTTGGGTGTATACTTATAATGTGTTTTTTGCTATTAATAAAAAATCAGGCTTTAAAATTCAATCTCCTTATGACTGTACTTTCATATTCAATGCAGAGGGTACTAAGATTAAAACAATGAACTTTTATATGAATATGGCTATGTTGGTTAAGAATACGGAATCTGAGCAAACTTTGACTAATGGTATTTTATATAAGAATCATCCGAATATTGTAAAAGTGAGAAAAATGATCGCTAATTTTTCTTTAGGTAATGTAGATGGCATATTTGCCGATTTTTCACCGAATGCAAGATGTTTTGATATTAACTATGCTTATGGTGTTTCAACTTCAGTAGAAGAAAATAAAAAAGAAGTTTCTGCTTTATTACAAGATATTGAAATTGAGGGTATTGATGAAATAGGGTATCCTGATATGTTAGACCATGAAGGGCCAAGCTCGGTGGTAGATTCTTGGTGGTCAATGCGTTTAAGAAACAAGAAGACTAATAAGAAGTTTAAAATTGCTTTGACATTATCACATACATTCAATGATCAAGGTCAAATTGAAAGAGAGAATAGCTATTATAATGGAGCGCAAATAGCTGCTTCTTATACAGAAACTAAAAAATAGGTAAAATTTTAGGATTTTATGGAAAAGGCCCCTTTGAAAAGGGGCCTTTTTTATGCATTTTTTAAAAAATAAGGTTAAAATGCTTTCTTTTTGATACTAAATAACTTATTTAATGCTCTAAAAAGTTAAAAACAATGAAAAAAATTATTCTTTCAGTAACCCTTTTACTATGCTTATTTGCAGCAAGTGCACAAAGCTATTATGTAAAGTTTGAATTTATGAAAGTGATGCCAGGTCAAGATTATGAAAAATTAGAAAAATCTTGGGTTAATTATCACAAAGAGTTAATTAATGCAGGTATTATAACTATGCATAGGGTATGGAAAGTGCTTCCAGGCAATGATGTAGATTATGACTATGTGGTGACTACAGTCTACAACAATTATCAAGATGCACTTGGTTTAGGAAAATCTATTTCTGTTGATGATTTTAAGAAAAAATACCCTGAAGATTATGAGGTGATGGCTAGCACAACATTAAAAACGAGAACCATGGTAAGAGATGCCATCATGAGTCTTGATTTGCCATTGGCCTCTAAAAATTATATGGTAACACCAGGAGAAAGTGTAATGAGTATGAATTTTATTAAATCTAAAAATGGTAAATAC
>CANCRC010000184.1 GCA_947380435.1 Chitinophagaceae bacterium | reverse complement strand
TAATTTAATTGAGCAGCAGTGGCCAGTCCAGCAGGGCCAGAGCCAATCACGGCTACCTTCTTACCTGAACGAAGTTTGGGTTTACGAGGTGTTACAAAACCTTTTTCAAAAGCTATTTCAATAATATGTTTTTCAATTTCTTCAATGGTCACTGCGGGTTGATTAATACCCAATACACAGGCGCTCTCACAAGGGGCAGGACAAATTCTTCCAGTGAACTCAGGAAAATTATTGGTAGAAATTAATATCTCATATGCGTCTTTCCATTCTTTATGGTAGACTGCATCATTGAATTCAGGAATAATATTTCCTAAAGGGCAACCATTGTGACAGAAGGGTACACCGCAATTCATGCAACGCGCCGACTGCTCATTTAACTTTTGCTCAGGTAGCAAGTTAACAAACTCGTTATAATTCTTCTTGCGCTCCGCTACTGCAATTTTAGTAGGGAGTTCTCTCGTAAATTCTTTAAATCCTGTTGGCTTGCCCATATACTTTATACTTGTCCTTTATACTTTAATATTACTCTATTTATCTTCTGTATTTATTTAATCTATTTTTCTTCTCTATTATTATCAATTAATTTTTCTATTGTTTCGCTGCTACTAATTTTGATTTTTGTTTTGCTAATGCCTCTTTGTAATCAGAAGGGAACACTTTTATAAACTGTTTCAATTGATTCTCAAAGTCGGCTAAAATAAATTTAGCCACCGCGCTTCCTGTTTTATCAAAATGCGATTGAATTAATTTTTTAAGTAAGGCTTCATCTTCTTTATCAGGTGCTTCTAATTCTACCATTTCCTTATTACACAATACTTCAAAATTATTTTCAACATCATACACGAAGGCTATTCCTCCGCTCATACCTGCTCCAAAGTTTCTGCCTGTTTTGCCTAATATTACAGCCACACCACCTGTCATGTATTCGCAACCATGATCACCAATTCCTTCCACCACCACTGTAGCGCCAGAATTACGCACGGCAAATCTTTCGCCAGCCTTACCTCTAATATAAGCAATACCACTAGTGGCTCCGTAGAGGGCAACATTACCTATAATAATATTTTCTTCAGGTATATAGTTTACTTTTTTATCGGGGTATACAATTAACTGCGCACCACTTAATCCTTTTCCAAAATAATCATTTGCATCTCCTTCTAATTCTAAGGTCACTCCTTTGGTATTGAAGGCTCCAAAACTTTGTCCTGCTGTTCCTTTAAAATTAAAATGAATAGTATCCTCAGGTAAACCTTCGGCTTTATGTACTTTCGTTATTTCATTAGAAACAATGGTACCCGTAGTACGATCGGTATTTTTAATGGGGAAGCTTGCTTTTACTTTTTCTTTCTTTTCAATAGCAGGTTTCGCAGCTGCTAGTAATTGCCAATCCAAGACTTCACTCATTAAATGATCCTGCTCTTCTGTTTGATATAAACCCACACCGTCTTCAGCTGGCTCTTTATATAATACATCAGATAAATCTAAATTCTTATACTTCCAATGATTAATATTTTCACGCATAGTTAAGGCGTCTACTTGACCCACCATTTCATTAATAGTACGGTAACCTAATTCTGCCATAATTTCACGCAGCTCTTGTGTAATGAATTCAAAGAAGCGCACTACATGGTCGGGATCTCCTTTAAAACGTTTACGTAATTCCGGGTCTTGTGTTGCCACACCCACTGGACAAGTATTCATATGACATTTGCGCATCATAATACAACCTTCTACTATTAATGCAGCAGTAGCCACGCCCCATTCTTCTGCACCTAATAAAGTGGCAATAGCAATATCGCGTCCTGTTTTCATTTGTCCATCGGCTTGAACCACCACACGACTTCTTAATTTATTTTTCACCAATGTTTGATGCGTTTCCGCTAATCCTAATTCCCATGGTAGGCCTGCATGCTTAATAGAACTTAATGGAGAAGCGCCTGTACCTCCATCAAAACCTGCAATTAAAACTACATCGGCTTTTGCTTTAGTGACACCTGCAGCAATGGTACCTACACCTGCTTTAGAAACTAATTTTACATTAATTCTTGCAGCACGGTTGGCATTTTTTAAATCAAATATTAACTGTGATAAATCTTCGATAGAATAAATATCATGATGGGGTGGAGGAGAAATTAATCCCACACCTGGAGTGGCATGTCTTGTTTTACCAATCCAATCATCTACTTTATATCCTGGCAATTGTCCGCCCTCACCAGGTTTAGCACCCTGTGCCATTTTTATTTGTAATTCATCTGCTTCAGATAAATAATAACTTGTTACACCAAATCTTGCACTGGCTACTTGTTTAATGGAGCTTCGCATAGAATCGCCATTCGGTAATTTTTGATAACGAATTTCATCCTCGCCACCTTCACCTGTATTAGATTTTCCGCCCAAGCGGTTCATGGCAATAGCAAGTGTAGTATGCGCCTCCCATGAAATAGATCCGAATGACATGGCGCCTGTAGCAAAACGTTTATAGATAGCGCTTGCTGGTTCTACTTCGTCAATAGAAATAGAAGGACGTGTTGGTTTAAAATCAAATAAGCCTCTTAGGGTACAAGCTTTCTCTGTTTGATCATTCACTAGCTTTGAATATTTTTTAAAGCTAGGATAGTCATTCATTTTAGTAGAGTGCTGTAATAAATGAATGGTTTGTGGATTGAATAAATGAAATTCACCACGACGCTTCCATTGATACACTCCACCTTCAGTAAGCCTGTCCACTGGAGAAGATTTTTTAGCAAAGGCTAATTCATGCTTGGCTAAAATTTCTTTAGCAATTTCATCTAAGCCCATTCCATCTATACGAGAAGTAGCACCGGTAAAATGACGATTCACTACTTCTTTATTAATTCCAATAATTTCAAATATTTGCGCACCTTGATAAGATTGTAAAGTAGAGATACCCATTTTAGAGAATACTTTATACAATCCTTCATTCACCGCTTTAATATAATTCTTCTTTAATTTTTCTGCGTCGTACTCAGATTTAATTTTATCGTGCAATTTCATGTCACGAATAGTAGAGAGTGCCATATAAGGGTTAATAGCAGTGGCACCAAAACCAATTAAACATGCATAATGATGTACTTCCCATACATCGCCTGCTTCTACTATAATACCTACTTTACCTCTTAAACCTTTTCTAATTAAGTGATGATGCACACTCGCGCAAGCAAGCAAGGTTGGAATGGCAGCATGTTCAGAATCTATAGAACGGTCGGTTAAAACAATAACTTCGAAACCATCTTCTACAGCATCTACTGCATAACG
>CANCRC010000183.1 GCA_947380435.1 Chitinophagaceae bacterium | reverse complement strand
ATGGTACGCTCTTTATCATCTTTATGCACACAAACTAAACCAACCACTTCGTCATTTTCATTGTCTACTTCAATACCCGCAACCCCTATTGCACCACGACCAGTTGGACGCACTTTCTCTTCTGGGAAACGAATGGCTCTACCCGACTTCACGGCCATCATTACTTCATTGTTACCGTCGGTTAAAAGTGCTGCTAATAATTCATCGCCTTCATTAATAGTAATGGCATTTACACCACTTACTCTTGGGCGACTGAAATCTTCTAGACATGTTTTCTTAATAATACCACGCTTAGTACATAAAATGATAAAATGATTTTGTACATATTCTTTATCATCCAACTTACGCACTTCAATAATAGCTTTTACTTTATCATCCGGTGGTATTTGAATTAAGTTTTGAACCGCACGGCCCTTACTTGTTTTTTCACCTTCTGGAATTTCATATACACGTAACCAGAAACATCTTCCTTTTTCTGTGAAGAATAGCATGGTATCATGTGTAGATGCTATAAATAAATGCTCTACAAAATCTTCGTCTCTTGTTTTAGTACCCATTGCACCGCGTCCACCTCTTTTTTGTTGACGGTATTCAGACACTGCAGTTCTTTTAATATAACCTAAATGTGAAATAGTAATAACCACATCTTCTTCTTCAATTAAGTCTTCCAACTTCATTTCATCTGCTAAATATTGGATTTCAGTTTTACGTGCATCACCAAACTTTTCTTTTACTTCTAGTAATTCTGTTTTGATGAGTTCGAAACGTAAATGCTCGCTACCCAATAATTCATTTAATGATTTTATAATTTGCATTAAATGTTCAAATTCTTCTTTAATTTTCTCACGCTCCATGCCTGTTAAACGTTGTAATCTCAATTCCAATATAGCTTTCGCTTGAATATCAGAAATGCCCCAACCTGCAGTCATTAAACTTTCCTTAGCCGCTTCTGGGTTAGCCGAACTACGAATTAAACGAATCACTTCATCTAAATGATCTAAGGCAATTAAATAACCTTCTAATATATGGGCGCGCTCTTGTGCTTTTCTTAATTCAAATTTCGCACGACGAATAACTACTTCCATTCTAAACTCAATAAACTCGCTTGTTAAATCGCGTAAGTTTAAAATTTTAGGACGGCCTTTGCTTAAAGCCACATTGTTAATACCGTAGCTAGTTTGTAATTCAGTAAACTTGAATAATTGATTAATGATAACTTGTGCTACTGCGTCTTTGCGAAGCTCAATTACAATACGCGTTCCTTCACGCTTATTACTTTCGTTGTTTACGTGCGTAATGCCATCGATAGTTTTATCCACTACTAACTGACCAATACGATCTGTTAAATTATCTCTATTAACCTGGTAAGGAATTTCATTGATAACAATTAATTCACGACCATTGGCTTTTGTTTCAACATTACATTTTCCACGAAGCACCACTCTACCACGACCTGTCATTAAACCTTGCTTCACGCCTTCCATTCCGTATATCACACCCCCTGTAGGAAAATCGGGTGCTTTCACAAACTGCATTAATTCTTCTACTGTAATATCTCTGTTATCAATATAGGCAATACAACCATCTACTACTTCACATAAATTATGAGGAAGCATATTGGTAGCCATACCTACAGCAATACCTGAAGAACCATTTACTAATAATTGAGGGATACGAGATGGTAATACAGAAGGCTCAGATAAACTATCGTCAAAATTTAATTGAAAATCGACGGTGTCTTTTTCCAAGTCGTCCAACATGGCTTCTGAAATTTTCTGCAATCTTGCCTCGGTATAACGCATAGCAGCTGGTGGGTCACCATCTTGGTTACCGAAGTTACCCTGACCGTCCACTAAAGTGTAACGCATGGTCCACTCCTGTGCCATACGCACTAGTGTATCATAAATAGCAGTATCACCATGTGGGTGAAACTTACCCATTACTTCTCCCACTATACGAGCCGATTTCTTATACGCTTTATTGCTATTGTTACCCAACTCACTCATCGCATATAAAACCCTGCGATGAACTGGTTTAAAACCATCTCTCACATCAGGTAATGCACGACCTACTATTACCGACATGGAATAGTCGATATAAGAGGTTTTCATTTGCTCTTCGATATTGATCCTTATGACACGGTCATTATCTTGGGTGGCTTCTGTACCTAAATTTTCGTTGATATTATCTTCCATAGTGTTTATTTCTTTTAACTAAAAATGAGTTGTTTTTTAAGCCCATTTTGAGTGTAAACGAAGATAACTTTTCAAGGCCTTTTTTGCTATTTTTAGCCCTTAAATTTTGCCTTCTTTTATCCACAGTTGTGGGTAAGAATTACTAACTTTAAAGCTCGGATTTTTAATGACTTATAAGCGCTAAAATGAACCCTGAAATATTAGTAATTGGAGCTGGTAAATCGGCCACTGTTTTAATACAGTATTTGCAAACCAAGGCAGTTGAAAATAACTGGTATATTGTCTTAGCCGATGGGAATGCCGCTGTGGCGAATTCTAAGTGGAATAATGCCCCCAATGGACATGCTGTAGGCATTGATATAGAAAACAAAGAGAACAGGAAGGCCTTGATCGAGAAGGCCACTGTGGTGGTTTCTATGTTACCTCCTAGTTTACATTTTTTGGTAGCACAAGACTGTGTGTATTATGGGAAGCCTCTTTTTACAGCCTCTTATGTCGATGATAATATGAAATCAATTGCTGCTGACATTGAGCAAAAGAAGCTTTTATTTTTATGTGAAATGGGTTTAGACCCCGGTATTGACCACATGAGTGCTATGGAACTAATTCATTCCATTCAAGATAAAGGAGGAAAAATTACGGGGTTTAAATCGCATTGTGGAGGCATCATTGCTCCTGAAAGCGATAATAATCCTTGGCATTATAAAATTAGCTGGAACGCGAACAATATAATTTTAGCGGGTAAGTCGGGAGCTTTGTATTTGGAGCAAGGACAAGAGAAAACCCTTAGCTATGATAAATTATTTGAAAATGCACCTAGCATTGAACTACCTAGTTTAGGAAGGCTTTCTTATTATCCGAATAGAAATTCATTGTCATATATCAATACCTATAGTTTAGATAAAGTGCAAAATTTTATTAGAACTACTTTGAGGCATCCTCAATTTTTTCTGGGATGGAATGCCATTGTGCAATTAAAATTAACCGACGAATCGCCTATCGCAATAAAAGAAAATATAAATATTAAAGACTGGATAGCCTCGCATTTAAAAACGCATCAATTAGAAAATAAATACGCAGCATTTTTACAAAACG
>CANCRC010000182.1 GCA_947380435.1 Chitinophagaceae bacterium | reverse complement strand
TCTGCACTAGGTTCTGTAAAAGGAAAATAACTTGGACGGAACCTTACTTTCACATCTTTGCCAAACATTTCTTGTACGAAAAAATAAAGTGTTTGTTTTAAATCTGCAAAGCTTACATTTTCATCTATGTATAAACCTTCTACTTGATGGAAGAAACAATGTGCTCTTGCTGAAATAGTTTCATTACGGTACACACGGCCTGGACAAATCACACGAATAGGTGGCTTCTGCGTTTCCATCACTCTTGCTTGCACACTAGAAGTATGTGTTCTTAATAACCATGATGCATTTTCCTGCGTCGCTTCTTCTACATAAAAAGTATCCTGCATATCACGCGCTGGATGATCGGCTGGTAAATTCATCGCACCGAAATTATGCCAATCATCTTCTATCTCTGGTCCTTCTGCAACAGCAAAACCTAATCTTTTAAAAATAGACACCATTTGATTGCGCACTAAATTTAAAGGATGTCTTGTACCTACTGTAAATTCATCACCCGGTAAACTTGTATCAATACTTGTATCTAAGGTGCTGGTATCTCCTAATGCAGCTACTAATATTTCTAATTTTTCTTCGGCGGCTACCTTAAAAGCATTTAGGATTTGACCGAATTCCTTTTTCTGCTCATTGGGCACCGATTTCATCTCACCCATCATATTTTTTACCAAACCTTTGGTTCCCAAGTATTTAATTCGGAAAGCTTCCACCTCGGCGCTGGTTGTAGCCACGGTGTTTTGGATTTCTTTAGTGATGGTTTCTATTTGTTGTATCAGTGCCTCCATGGTACGAAGATAAAATAAATCCTTACATTTGTTACTCGAGAAGTAATAAATACATGGAATACAATACAGCAAGAAGCTTAATGGGGATGAAAGAGTACGGACGTCACGTGCAGAAGATGGTGGATCATTTGATGACCATTGAAGATCCTGCCAAAAGACTAGAGCAGGCGCAGGTAGTCATTGAACTAATGGGCTTTTTGAACCCTCAGCTAAAGAATATCGAAGACTACAAGCATAAATTATGGGATCACCTGTTTTTTATGAGTAATTTCCAATTGGACGTTGAGAGCCCTTATCCTATTCCTACTAAGGAAACCTATAAGCAGAAGCCCGATCCAATTCCTTATCCTAAGCGTAAAATTAAATATGCCCATTTAGGTAAGAACCTAGAATTGGTCATAGATAAAGCAATGGCGGAACAAGACCAAGAGAAAAAAGCAGGTTTTGCGCATGCTATTGCACATTATATGAAACTCGCTTATAGCAACTGGCATAAAGAATTAGTACAAGACGATACCATTAGAGGAGAGTTAAACGCCATTACCGGTGGTGAACTTGAATTTAGTAATACGCCTTATATTAAACATCGCAATCAAAATTTTGAAAGAGATGAATACCGTCCAGCAGCAGGTCGTTGGCAGGGTAATCGCAACAATAATAATCGCGGTGGGCGCGGACCTAGCGGACCAGGCGGTGGCGGTGGCGGACGCAACAATAATAACCGCAATTTTAAAAAACGTTTTTAAAAAGAATTTCTAGATAATAAAAAACCCATCAAGCTACTGCGAGATGGGTTTTTTATTTCAACTATTTTATGAACGAGCTAAAACTTTGCAGGTGTACCCGCCTTCGGAATACTCTTTTTAATAAAGGCTCTTAAATGATCGTTGCTGGTAGCTAAATCTTCTTTGCGCAAATACATCATATGTCCACTGCGATAGCCTTCCCAAAACATTCTGTCTTGAATTTTTCCAGCAGGATCCATTTGCCACATATTATATTTAGCATTGAAATAATCACAAGCACCATCGTAATAACCCGATTGTACCAATAAATGTAAATAAGGGTTTTGCATCATGGCTTGACGTAAGTCGTCCCCAGTATGGTTATTAGTGTTGTCCCAAGGGAAGGTAGGTCCAAAAATATAATAGTTTAAATCGGTCTTATAACCCAACTCATCTCTTAGATACATATTAATAGCGGGTGTGAAAGAATGTTCCCATGAAGTAAGCTCTGCATTGTAGTCGGGATTATCTCCTGCATCTAATTTATCAATTCCAATATAACGAGAATCTAAACGACCTACTGTTTTTCCTTTATCGCGTAAAAGTTCTTTCCAAAAATAATCAAAAGGAATGGTCATACTATAACGCGCTACTTCTGTTTCACCAATACCAATATAACGTGCTAGTTTTTTGATGACTTCTTTTTTCTTATCTGCATTTAAAACACCGCCTTGTGCAATGGCTGGCATTAATTCATTCACCGTGAAAGCTTCCACTTCTGGTAAGTAAGCAGTTAAGTCTTTGGATTGTAAATCGGCTGCTAATTTTTTATGGTACCATGCAGTGGCCGCCATATAAGGTACACGTAAAGCCGCACTGGTAGGGCCTTCACGCTTAATACCTAAATCCGTAGGTGAAACTAAAATCACACCATTTAAATACATCCAATGTCTGTTTTGTAATTCTAAAGACAAACCAGATACACGCGTTGTACCATAACTTTCTCCAATTAAAAATTTAGGAGAAGCCCAACGTTTATTTCTTCCCACAAATGTATTAATCCAATCAGCTAAATATTTTACATCGGCGTTCACTCCAAAAAATTTAGAAGTAGGCACCGATTTATCTAAAATACGAGAGAAGCCCGTGTTCACTGGATCGATGTACACAATATCTGCTGCATCAATTATTGAATTAGGATTTTCTTCGAAACCATAAGGTTGAATAGGATACCCCTCATCATCAATTTTTAATTTTCTTGGACTAGTATATCCTAAGTGCATCCAAACACTGGCAGTACCCGGACCACCGTTAAAAGAAATAACCAGTGGGCGCTCATCTTTATTAGTTACGTCGGTACGCTCATAGTATACATAAAATAAACCGGCAATGGCTTTTCCTTCATCATCCCAAACAGGCATGGTACCAGTAACTACTCTATAAGGTACTTTTTGTCCCTTGATAGTCACTTCCCCTTTATTTTCAGTTTTAGCTTCTAAAGAGAGTTCTCTTTTAAAACTCGGATTTTTATCTTCCGATTTAGTAGCTGGTTTAGCAGCCGTTTCCTCGGTAGGCTTTTGTGCTTGCGCTATAAAGGCAAGTAGCACTAATAAATACGTAAATAGTTGTTTTTGCATAAGGCTATTATTAGTTAGAATTAATTTTTTCTACTGCTAAATATACATCATAATTAGATTTTTGCTAGCCCTCAGTATAATTATTTATTTAGGTAGTATTTGTGTAATTTAGAGCGAGGAAAAACTATCTTCTAAAATTATAAGAATGCCCCAAAACCTAGAAAAA
>CANCRC010000181.1 GCA_947380435.1 Chitinophagaceae bacterium | reverse complement strand
GCTGTATTTTTAGCAGGGTCAGGGGGCAGAATTGGATATTACAGTATTCCCTAAAAATGATTTTTAGTTTTCAATACTTAGTGTACCTTAGTATAAGTTTATAAAAAGCATGAAAAAATACCAAGCTATCATATCTTTTGAAATGGATGAGGAGTTTATGTCTTTAGTGCCTCCTCATCGCACTTATATCAATTATTTATTAAATAAGGGTATTATTGATACTTATGCAGTGAGTATGGAAGTGCAAAATTCATGGATTACCATTAATGCGAATACCAAAAAAGAAGTCAAAGATATCTTGGATAAATCGCCTTTAAGTAAGTATTGGAACTATGAAATAGTAGAGCTATTTGTATATGATAGTCAATCTACTAGGCTTCCTGCTGTTCAATTAAATTAAATCACCTTTTTTTTGGGGAATTCCTATTTGCCCCTTATTTTTGCACTCCTCAAAAGGGGGCATAGCTCAGTTGGTTTAGAGCATCTGCCTTACAAGCAGAGGGTCCGCGGTTCGAACCCGTGTGCCCCCACAGAATAAGAGAAAGGGTTTCAAGCAATTGAAGCCCTTTTGTTTTTTAGCCATTTGAAATTAGCTTGTCCTTGGGAACAGCTTTTGCACCTTATAGAACTATTATATTTAAATTACCTTCGCTGCATGCAAGTTTTTACTACACCCAATAAAATTATCATAACCTGTCATAAATGGTTAGCACCTGCTTTAAGTAAAGAAGTGGTAGCCTTAGGTTTTATACCAGACAGGGTTTTTCAAACGGGCGTGGAGCTAACGGGTACTGTTCAGGATTGTATTAAGTTGAATTTAAACTTAAGATGCGCCAGTCAGGTAATGTATTCAATAAAGTCATTCATTTGTAATGACCCTAATGAACTCTATAATAATTTAGTAAACATTGCTTGGGAAAAGGTCATTGATCCAAAAGGATATTTTTCAGTTACTAGTAATGTATTTCATCCTACTATATCAACAAATTTATTTGCTAATTTAAGAGTGAAAGATGCTATTGTTGATAGAATGCGCGAAGTAACTCAACAACGTCCATCCACTGGTTCAGATTTAGCAGGGGCGGTGGTGTATTTATTTTGGAAAAATGATGAAGCGGAAGTTTTCTTAGATACTTCAGGTGAAACTTTAGCGAAACATGGTTATAGAAAATTACCAGGCACAGCTCCTATGTTAGAAGCTTTAGCCGCCGCCACTATACTTTCTACCAAATGGGATAGAAAAGGGGCCTTTGTAAATCCAATGTGCGGTTCTGGTACATTAGCCATTGAAGCTGCACTCATTGCTACTAATAGAGTTCCTGGTTTATTGAGAACACAGTATGCCTTTATGCATATTCTAGGATATAAAAAAGAAATGTATGAAGTAGAGCATGCAAAATTGAAAGAACAAATTATTAAAATTCCTGGTCTACAAATTATAGCCTCTGATATTAGTAAGCGCGCCACAGAAACGGCAAAGACCAATGCTACTATGGCAGGCGTAGATCATTTAATTTATTTTCAAGACTGTGATTTCGAAGAGACAAATGTTCCTTCCAATTTTGATGGTGCGGTAGTTATGTTTAATCCAGAATATGGAGAAAGATTAGGAGAGGAGTTGGAATTAGAAGCTACTTATGCTAGAATGGGAGACTTTTTAAAGAATAGTTGTAAAGGCTATACTGGTTATATATTTACTGGTAATTTAGAACTAGCAAAAAAAGTAAGACTAAAACCTAGCAGACGCATAGAATTTTACAATGCCACTATAGATTGCAGGTTATTAGAATATGAATTATATGCAGGTACCAAAAGAGTAGAGAAACTGCAAGAACCAGAAAGCGTATAAATAAATATAGAAACTACTTTTTAATAGGTAGCTTTTGATTATGTATTAACATGTATTTCGATGTTTCATACATAGTCTTGGTTAAAATATCCATTTGCTTTTCTACACTATCGTTTTTCACCTTATTATTATTTACAACACTTTCAAAAATAGGCTTATTTGGGTTTTTTAATTGATACCCATAGTAGTATTCATTATTGAGTACTCCAATTTGTTGATTAAAATCGTCGTATAAAAATATTGTGTTCTTATTCTGTTGCAATGTACTAAATACATTTTTACCCAAAGTGGTATTGGTATAAGCAATATTGCATAAAGAAGCTATGCTTGGCATAACATCTACCTGAGATACAGGTGTAGCATATTCCTTAGGTTGTAAAATAGAAGGAGCATAAAATAAGAAGGGAACATGCATATTGGTTAAGCCTTGGTCTGTAAAAGATTTAGGAAGCATAGTTCCTGCATCTCCTTTAATACCATGGTCGCCTACAAATACAAATAAGGTTTCTTTGAAATATTTTTCTTTCTTAGCAGCTTCTATAAATTGTTCGATACAAAAATCGGTATATCTAAATGCATTGTACTCGTCATTATTTTCAAAGCCAAATTTGAGTAAAGAATCTTTCGGTACTGTTTTTTTTACAAAAACTTTTAAATCTTCAGCGGGGATAGTATAAGGACGGTGATTGTCTGCAGTTTGAATAATGGCAAAAAATGGCTTTGTATTTTTGCTTAAAGTTTTGTTAGCCTCTAAGAATAAATCCTTGTCACTAATACCCCAAACATTAATCTCACTAGATTGATAACTTCCTTGCTCAACTATTTTTAAATCGGAAATATTATTAGTAAGAACTCCTCTAATATTTGCCCAACTAGCACTGCCTCCTAAAAAATAGTATTTTTCATAATTTTTAAAATCGGCCATAATGGTATGTTGGTCTACGGCTAATGGGTTTCTGCTTGAAGTTTTACCTTCTAATATATCAGGTGTGCCTGTTAATACTGCCCATACGCCTCTAGCAGTGCCGTAAGCAGGAGAGAAAGCTCTATTGAAATACACACCCTGCTTTTTCATGGCATTGAAATAAGGGGTAGTATTTAAGGGGTTACCCATCATGGAACTTTTATAAGCTGAAAACGATTCACATATAACTAGCACCACATTTTTAATTTTAGCAGCTTCCAAATCCTTATCTACAGGACTTTCTACTCTTGTAAATTGAAGATTTTGAGCATCTTGTTCATTAGTAGGTATAGCCAAATAGTCTGCTATTTCAGTATAATTCTTTTTAATTAAATCGGTATCTATTTTAGAAGACCTAAAATTAAGACTACTGAAAAAAGATTGCATAGGATTCAAGGCTACATTAGCTTTATAATCGCTGCCTAAGCTATAAGCATCACTCCATCTTAATGGATATTGACCTCCTTCATAAATAATATTTCCAATAGCACTATAAATGAGTAT
>CANCRC010000180.1 GCA_947380435.1 Chitinophagaceae bacterium | reverse complement strand
TAAAATTCTATAATACCGATTTAAAGTTTGATTGGGAGTCGGGAGATTTTAATGTAATGGTGGGACCTAATTCAAGAGATGTTAAAATGCTAAAAGTAAATTGGACGAAATAGGGTAAATTATATTAGAAATTAATTTACCACGAACCTAACAAATAAATATCTATGATATTTATTTGTAAAATAATTAGAGAATAGGAAGTTGGTAAATTTTATATTAAATATAAATTTACCAACTTCCGTATAAGCCCTCTTTTAATGCCTTTTGATATTTCTTATCATTGAAAGTGTATAAAAAGGGGGCTTTGTGTGCACCGCCTTTTCTAGTTTCATTTAATTTATTTAAAATTCCAAAGCCCAACATTTTTCTTTGAAAATTACGGCGGTCTAGGGGTTTGTTTAAAATGGTCTCGTATAATTTTTGTAATTCCGGCATGGTAAATTTCTTAGGAAGTAAGTTTTTACCAATAGGTAGATAAGCTAATTGTGTTCTAAGGCTTTCCAATGCTTTTTGAATAATTGTACCATGATCATGATCAATAGGAAGGTTCTTGACCTGCTCAATACCTTTCCAAGCATACGCTGAATTCATAGTATCATTTTGTATAGCGTAGTTGGTGTAATCAATTAAGGCAAAATAACCAACGGAAACAAATCTTTGGATGAGCCAATGGTCCTTGGGTATTTTAGATCCATACTGCTCAAAAGTGGTCTTATGCGCAGAGACATCTATTCTATTGGGTTGCCCAAAAACATCAAACTGTTTAAGGTATATATCTTTCAAGCCTGTTCTTTCAAGTAAGACACGGTAAGCTGCATCGTTTATATCTTCTGATTTAAGTACAAATCCCCCAGGAAGGGTCCATTTATTGCTTTTGGCACTATCTAATAAAAGTAGTTTGAGTGTATTTTCGTGGAATCCAAAAATGACGCAATCGATGGAAATGCCTGGCAAGAAGAGTTCATTCCCTTTGACAAGCAATTGCTTAAGACTGGCTGGAAGGGCAGGGGATTTAGACATAGTTTAAAGATAGAAAAATTAGGCAATTTGAACCAATTTATTTAGATTGTGTCAGTCTAACGCAATGAATTATTTGAAATAATTCATTGACAGGTCATTTTTTACTTTCAAATTAACACTATGAATACTAGAAGAAAATTTTTACAACAAGCTGCTACCTTAAGTTTAGGTAGTACTTTATTAAGCCATTCAAGTTGGGCGAATGCTTTTATGGGACCTAATTTACCAGCACCGGGTATTCAACTTTTTACACTCATGAGTGAAATAGATAAAGATACCTTGGGCACTTTGCAAAAAGTAGCTTCTTTTGGCTATAAAAATATTGAATCCGCATTTAGTAGACAAGCAGATATATATGGCAAGAAACCTAAAGAATTTAAAGCGCTCTTGCAGGATATGGGTATGCAGTGGCGTTCACACCATGTTATAGGAGGCGCTATAAAATTACCTCCAGGGTATAAAATGCCTAATGGAGCTGATGGAAAGCCCATTATGATGCCAAAGATGAAAAATTTAACGGATAATAGCCAAGAATTAATAGATACTGTTGCTGAAGGCGGCATTAAATATATTGTATGTGCTAATATTCCAGTTAGTACAGCAGATGAGATAAAACAAGCAGCAGTAGTATTACAAAGAGCGGGGGAGCAGGCAAAAAAAGCAGGTTTACAATTAGTATACCATAATCACACTAATGAATTTGGGAATACCGATGGTATAGTAGCCTATGATTATTTCTTATCACAGGTAAATGCCGATATTTTAAAAATGGAATTAGATTTAGGCTGGGCCTTTAAAGCAGGTAAAAATCCTGTAGATATATTTAAGCAAAATCCAGGTCGTTTCCCATTATGGCATGTAAAAGACATGACTGCAGCTGGTGATATTGTTGCTTTTGGAGAAGGTGTCTATGATTTCAAGGCTACCTTTAATAGTGCAAAGAAAGCAGGTATGGAATATTTCTTTATAGAACAAGATTTTCCTAAAAACCCTTTTGAAAGTATTAAGTCAAGTATTGATAAGTTTGAGATTTTCAAGAAAACCTTATAAGAATTAGAATAAGCATAATGATAAAAATACAATAGATAGTACAATCGTCCCCCAAAGCATACTTCTGCTGGTATTAAAAAAGCACTCCTCAAAAGGGAGTGCTTTTATTGTATAAGTATTTTTTGAATTCAGTTTGATTGAAGTGAATTGAAATGAATTGAAGTAAATTGAAGTGAAGTGAATCAATAATTCCTCAATAACATAATCACTAATCAATCACCTGCTCGGTAATCTTTCCTGTGGTCTTATTTTTTAAGATTAGTTTCTTTGTACCATAGTGGGTCATTTCTTCTTTAATTAAATAATGATCCTTATCGTACTCTACTAAATGACTTTCTTTAGATAAACCTGTTTTTCCTCTCCAAATATCTAATTTAACAGGTTCCCATAATTTAGATTTAGCAGAACGGTAAGCAGCATCTAATACACAGTTTACAATATAACCATCATAAAAAGTTTCTTTAGGGGCTTGGCCTTTTTCCATAGAGTTAAACATATCCATGAACATATGGTTATAACCCAATTCATTTAATTCATCACCCACTGGGAATAACCAACCGCTATTGCTTTCCGATTTTTCTGAAATATAATCTCCGCCTTTTCCTGTAGTAAACATTTCAAAACCTGTTCTTAAAAAACTATTAATCCAAATAGTGCCCTCTGTTCCCATTACTTCATCTCGTAAATCCAAACCTCCTCTAAATGTCCAGCTAACTTCAAACTGACCAATAGCGCCATTCTCATACTTCACTAGTCCAATAGCATGGTCTTCGGCATCAATAGGTTTTACTTGTGTATCTGCCCAACACATTACCTCCACTGGTTTAATATCTTTTCCAATATATGATCTTGAAATTTCTACGCAATGGCAGCCTAAGTCTAAAATACAACCACCACCTGCTTGTTCAATATCCCAGAACCAATCACTATGGGGGCCAGGATGTGTTTCACGAGACTTCGCCCATAAAATTCTTCCTACTGCACCTTCCTTCACAGATTGGTTGGCTTTAATAAATTTAGGAGTATATACCAAGTCTTCTAAATAACCATTGAATATGCCTGCTTCTTCTACAGCAACTAGCATTCTTTTTGCTTCCTCACCATTACGGCCTAATGGCTTAGTGGTCATGACTGCTTTTTTATGTTTGCAACATAACATCACGGCAATTTCATGAATATTATTGGGAAGGGCAATACATACCAC
The DNA here is from genome assembly GCA_947380435.1 of Chitinophagaceae bacterium. GTDB lineage: Bacteria > Bacteroidota > Bacteroidia > Chitinophagales > Chitinophagaceae > Sediminibacterium. The sequence goes on along the minus strand of CANCRC010000180.1, from coordinate 108 downwards.
ATCCACATCGGGGTGGGAGATAGCGGCTTCCATGTCTGTGGTCCAATGAGCACAACCATAATCTGCAGCAAACTTTGTGGCAGACTCTTCACGGCGAGCATAAATACT
>CANCRC010000179.1 GCA_947380435.1 Chitinophagaceae bacterium | reverse complement strand
AAAGAGAATGGCGATCTAGAAAGCCCTGCTCGAGTAACTGTTATTCATAATGGTGTGCTTATACAAAACAATGTAACTATTTTAGGGCCAACCGATTGGGTAATCAAACCTAAATATGAAAAACATGCTTCTAAATTACCATTAATGTTACAAGACCATGGCGATGATGGTAATCCAATTAGCTATAGAAATATTTGGATACGCAACTTATAATTTGATAATGCATTAAATGGGTAAAATTCATCCTGCAGCTTTTATTGAACCCTTCTCCCTGTTTTGGTGGCAGTGTATTGTTATGGTTATTCTTGTCATAGTAATTGTGGTGAGAGTGCCACTACATTTAAAAAAAATTCAACCTAAAACCTACGCCAATTTTATTGCCTTGTTTTTTGGCATCAATTATATTGTAGAAAATTATTACGTTTATTCGACTGGCTATTGGAACTTACAACAAAGCCTGCCAGTTCACTTATGTAGTATTAGTTATTTTTTATGTATAATCACACTTATTAACTACAGGCAATGGTTGGCTGAATGCCTTTACTATTGGGGCTTAGCGGGTGGTATACAATCTTTACTGACGCCTGAGCTTACCGTAGGCATGGAAGGATATAATTTTTATGCATACTTTATTGACCATGGTGGCATGCTATTAGTTATTACTTATATGATTGTTCATTTGAACTTTGTACCCCGACCAAAATCATGGTTATGGGTATTAGGTTACACGCAAATAGTAGCCACTGGCGTGGGTATTATTAATTATATGGTAGGTGCTAATTATATGTACTTATCCGCGAAGCCAGAAGTGAGTAACCCTTTTGTGATAGGGGAGTGGCCTTATTATATTTTAGTATTAGAACTAGTGGCCTTAATACATTTCTGGATTTTATACCTACCCTTCGCTAAAAAAAATAAGCAGGCTATTAAAGCTCCTCTATCCTCTTAGCTTTATCGTCTATTACTAAATCAAAATTGGGTTTAGTAGGTCCTCCATTTGGGTCGTAGCCTGTAATTAAATCGTGAAACTTACAACCCCATTTATTAAGCTGTTCTAAAGTAAGGCCTCTTAAATCTCGCTTTGAACTTTCACCCCTGCCTGTCCAATAAGTAATATGCCAGCCCTCATCATATAATTTATTAATCTTAGCTACATTTTCAAAATTCGGCTCTGCCAGCTCATATACTCTTTTATCTGTATAAAAGCAGATGGTTTCATCTATATCAATTAACGCTTTCTTAGAACCGAACCTTTTAGACTCAATCATTGTTATCTATTTTAATTATTAACTATTGCAAATTTAGATAGTTTCTATAAATTACACCGGTCAAATTATAATTAAGCCTAAATAACTCTACATGCGTACTTTACTTTTATCTTTTTGTATTTTATTACAACAATTCGCTACTGCTCAGTCAAGCGCTGAACCCCTTATTCGTACTGATAAAATTAACATCGCAAGAGATACTTACGGCGTGCCACATATATTTGCACCCACCGACCCTGAAGTGGCCTATGGCTTGGCATGGGCACATGCAGAAGACGACTTCACTACTATTCAAACCCTTATTTTAACGGGCAAGGGAAAGCTAGCTACTTATTTAGGTGCTAAGGGTGCGCCCGTTGATTATGTATTTGGTTTATTAAATACAAAGTCTATTGTGCTAGAGCAAATAAATAGTTTAGATCCTAAATTTATTTTACTGGTGAAGGGTTATTTAGCAGGCTTGGAAGCCTTTGCAAAAGCACATCCCGATAAAGTTTTAAATAAACATGTATTTCCTATAAGTATTGAAGACTATTTAGCCTCTACTGTTTTTTCAGTAGCAGTTTTTTGTGGCGTGGACAGATCCTTACCTAAAATTTTAAACGGCTCTATTGCACATTTAGCAGGTATGACAGGAGAAGGTTCTAATACCATTGCAGTGCATTCAAGTAAATCTGCCTCTGGTGAAAATATGTTGGTGATTAACGCGCATCAACCCATTGAAGGTGCTACTGCTTTTTATGAAGCACAAGTGCAGAGTGAAGAAGGTTGGAATATGTTAGGCGGTTTGTTTCCAGGGGCTCCCTTAATTTTTCATGGTACTACTCCTAATTTAGCTTGGGCACATACAGTCAACTTTCAAGATAAAATAGATATCTATCAATTAGAAACCGATAAAGCACATAAAGGCAAATACAAAGTAGATGGTGAGTGGCTTGCACTTGAAAAAAGAAAAATTAAATTAAGTATCAAAGGCATTCCTTTTCCTATTTATAAAGCGGCCTATACTTCTATATATGGCCCAACGGCTGTAACACCTGAAGGAAAATATTTTTCAATGCGTTTACCTGCCTTAATGGATGCAGGTGCTTTGCAACAATGGTATGCCATGAACAAGGCTAGAAATTTTACTGAATTTAAAGCAGCTGTGGCGCAAAACCATTTAGCTATGTTTAATATCATGTACGCCGATAAGTACGATACCATATTTTATATCTCTAGTGGTAAAATGCCTTATCGTAATGCAGATACTAGCTACCATTGGAATTCAACAGTACCGGGCAATACAAGGGCTACGCTTTGGACAAAATTTAAACCTTTAAACGAGTTTCCTCAATATACGAACCCTAAAAGTGGGTATTTAATAAACATGAATCACTCTCCATTTTTAGCCACTGCAGAGAATGAAAATTTAGATCCTAAGAATTTTGATCCTAAAGATGGTTATGAATTATACCACGACAACAGAAGCCGTCGTGCCAAAGATTTAATTGACCCATTAGATAAAATTTCTTATGCCGATTTAAAGCGAATAAAATTTGATCGTCAATTACCCTCTACTATTTTATTCCCTTATGGCTTTACAGCAGATACTATGTTTTTAGTAGATGAGAATAAATATCCTACCCTTGCACCCATTATAAAAGCGTTGAAGACTTGGGACCACAATACCAATCCTGAAAGTAAGGGGGCGCTTATTTATAATTTAGCTTATTATGAAATTCCCAAAATAATGGAGGGAAGAAAGAATGATAAATTAACGATGCAAGAAGCCATTGCTACCTACCAATATATTTATGATTTTTTAATGAAAAATTATAATAGACTGGATCTGAGCTTAGGTGAAATGCAAAGACTAGTAAGAGGTGATGAGAACTGGCCTCAAGGTGGTATGCCAGATGTACTGGCAGCAGTGCAAACAGAGCCTTTTGGTGTTGGACAAAGAAAAATGAATAGTGGTGACGCTTATATTGGATTTGTTCGCTTCCCTAAAGATGGAAGTTTACCTTTGATTGAAACCGTAAATACTTTTGGAGCAAGTTCTAATAAAGGAGACAAACATTATGCCGACCAACGTGCCATGTATCAGGCGCAGCAGGTGAAAAAAATGACCTTAGATAAAA
>CANCRC010000178.1 GCA_947380435.1 Chitinophagaceae bacterium | reverse complement strand
TTGCTATCATCTTCATATAAACGAGCATACATTTTATAAATTAATTTAAACGGGCTTTGTCTAGCCAATTTTAAATCGTTCATGTCAATTTCAAAGTCTAAACCAATGCCTTTTAATTTGATTTGATACTGATTCGCCCAGGCTTTAATTTCTTGATATCTTTTAGAAGATAAATCGGCGTTAATACTATTTGAAAAATAACCATCTTCCTCGGTCAAAACCAACCAAGCTACTACAGGCACGCCCGCATCATTCAATTTCTTAACAACGCCAGCACGTTCAGCATTTAAATCTAAAGTACCCATTCTAATTTCTCCATGAATGGCTTGTAAATTAGTAATTAAGCTACTGTCTTTAAAAAGCTTAACTAATTCAGGCGATTTTTGTTCATTGAAAAAAGAAATAATTCTTTGTGCTTTTAACTGAGAACAGAAGAGCGCAATAAAAAACAAGGCAATGCATTTTTTCATAGCAAGATTTTTAGTAGCTATAAATTTAATGAAACTTTCAGTGAATTCTATAGAACTATATCACCGCCTTCTCTAAATCGGCAATAATAAACTTAGACATTTGTAAAAAAGCATAGGTTGCTTTTGGCGCAGTAGCAGGGTTGGTCATGAACTTCCCTAAACAACTAGGTACCACCTGCCAACTTATGCCATACTGGTCTTTTAACCAACCGCATCTGCCAGGGGCACCATGTTCAACCAAGGCATTCCAGTAATAATCTATCTCTTCCTGCGTGTCAACAGTTATAATAAAAGAAACCGCCTCATTAAAACTAAATTGATGCGGCGCTGAACTATCCATGGCTCCAAAAGAAAGATCATTCAATTCAAACTGCGCATATTTAATATTGCCTTCAGTATCAGGCTCCCCTTTTTGATAAGTATCTATTTGAATAGTGTTAGCACCTTTAAATAAATTGGTATAAAATTCAATCGCTTGCTTTGTTTTTCCATTTTGATTGCCTGTGAATAACATATTAGGCATAATCTTAGTGCGGCTTTTATGCCCAAGCATTAATTGAAAATTCACCCCATATTTATCGGCGCACCATCCGTATTTTTCACTCCAAGGATATTTGTTAAGGGGCATTAAAATTTTACCTTCTATAATTAACTTCTCCCAAAGACTATCTATTTCAGCTTCTGTTTCAATACTTATAAAAAATGAAATGGAAGGGTTAATTATATACCCTGGGCCACCATTTAAATTCATAAACCTACGACCAAATAAATTATATACAACCGCCATTGGATTTTCAGAAACTATCTCCACTTTTCCAAATACTTCTTTATAATAATAAGCCGCTTCTTTTGCTTTTCCATCAAACCATAAACAAGTTCCTATTGAGTGTAGCATATATAATTATTTAAATTGAAAATAAGTATAATACTAGTTCTTAGCAAGGATTTTATATTAAAATTCTTAATTTGCAGGGAAGACTATTCAAAAAATATATGTGTTACGTTATTGGCATAAAAATTCCTAAAAAGCAAACTATTAAAGTAGGAGACACTGTATTAGATATAGATGCCATTGATATACCTATGCAGTCGGGCTTTGCTTATGACCAGTGGCCAGTAATTTTTAATGAACCCATTAGAGAAGATACTATAAATACCCCCCATAAGTCTTTGCTAAGACCAGGCCTTATGCACTGGGAGCTTATACCCCATTGGGTGCGTAATGAAAAAGAATTAACAGAATCAAGAAAAAAATATACCACCCTTAATATAAAGGCAGAAACTATTTTAAGCAATAAAGTGGCGCAAAACACTATTCACAGTAACAGGTGTTTGGTATTGGCTTCTCATTTTTTTGAATGGCAACAAATTGAAAAAGAAAAGTACCCGCACTGTATTTCATTGAATGAAAAACCTATTTTTTATATAGCAGGTGTTTGGAATACTTGGACCAACCAAAATACTGGAGAAACTAAAAATAGCTTTGGTATTATTACCACTGAAGCCAATGGCTTAATGAGTAAGATTCACAATGTCAAAAAAAGAATGCCCACCATTTTAGAAGAAGATGCAGCCAATGCTTGGGTGAATGAAAATTTAAACGATGCGCAAATTTTGGAATTGGCTAAACATCAAATAATGGATAGTAAAATGAGCGCCTATACGGTGGCTAAGAATTTTCAGCAAAGCACGAACCCATGCGAAAAAGTGGAATATAAAATATTCACACCCCAAACTTTATTCTAGCGCTTTAATTATTAATCTCCTAATTATACAATTTCCACTGTCTCGTGCATTTCTGGCGCGATTACTTCTTTAAACCCTTTCTTGCGTAATCTTTCTGCAAAATGATCCTGCACTTCGGCTTCACCATGCACTACAAAAATTTGCTTTACTAAATCGGGGCTTTGGCAGCCTAAGAATTGCATAAGGTCCTCGTAATCGGCATGTGCACTCATACTTCTAATAGAACCCACTGTAGCAATGACCGGATATTCTTCGCTATATATTTTAACTAGCTTAGCACCATTCATTAATCTTCCACCTAAAGAATGCGGTTCGCAATAACCAACTAGTAAAATTGTATTCTTCGCATTGCTAATATTATTTTTAATATGATGCTTTACCCTACCCGCATCGGCCATACCAGAGGCTGATATAATTACCTTGGGATGCAAGTCCTCATTCAAGGCCTTACTCTCTTCCACCGATTTTATATAACGAAGGCCTTCGAAATCAAAGGGGTCGTCATCTACTTCTAATATTTTTTGAATTTTTTTATTGAAGTATTTAGGGAACATTTTAACTACATCGGTAGCTTCAATACTTAAAGGACTATCTACATAGACTGGAATATGAGGTAGCCTTTTTTCTAAGGACAACTGATTTAGTTCAAATAAAATTTCTTGTGTACGACCCACGCTAAATGCCGGAATTATTAAATTTCCTTTTTGCTCTACACAGGTTTTTTCAATCCAATGTAAAATATCATCGGGTGTGGTATGAATTAAATCGTGTAGTTTATCGCCATAAGTGCTTTCAATAATAATGGTATCGGCTTGTGGGAAAGTAGAGGGTGATCGCAATATCATATCGCGATACCTTCCTACATCACCACTAAATGTGAGTGTTTTAGTCTCTGTGCCTTCTTTAATTTTCAAACTTACTGCAGCACTTCCTATAATATGTCCAGCATCGGTAAATAATAATTCTACTGAATTAGAAATTTTAGTGGGCTGATTATATTCAACAATAGTTAAAAGTGGTAATACAATATTGACATCATCCATATCGTACAAGGGCTCAATAGGAGCCAGGCCCTGTCTAGCTCTTCGCTTATTGCCATATTTAGCATCGTCTCTTTGAATCATGGCAGAGTCTTCCAATAAAATTTCTGTAAGTGCCTTGGTAGCTGGAGTGCAATAAATATTTCCTTTGAAACCTTCCTTGGCTAATTTAGGAAGTAAG
>CANCRC010000177.1 GCA_947380435.1 Chitinophagaceae bacterium | reverse complement strand
TTCATATTCTCCGGGTGTGGCGCTTACAAATATGGACTGTCCTACCATATTTTCAAACTCATTAAAGTTAAGTGGGCGATTATCAATAGCGCTTGGAAGTCTAAAGCCATATTCCACTAAATTCATTTTTCTACTTCTATCTCCACCATACATTCCTGAAATTTGTGGAATGGTTACATGGCTTTCATCTACTACACATAAAAAATCTTTGGGGAAATAATCTAGTAAGCAAAAGGGTCTGGTACCTGGGTTTCTTCTATCAAAAAACCTTGAGTAGTTTTCAATGCCCGTGCAATAGCCCAGCTCTCTAATCATTTCAATATCATATTCAACGCGTTCTTTTATTCTTTGTGCTTCAATAGGCTTGCCTGTATTTTTAAAATACTCCACCTGTGCGCGCATTTCATCTTGTATTTCATAAATAATTTCTTGTACTAAGTCCTTGGGGGCTAAATATAAATTAGCAGGAAAGATAGCAGCGTTTTCCATGGTCTCAATTCTTTTGCCAGTTTCAACCTCAATACTTTCAATAGATTCTATTTCATCGCCAAAAAAAGTAATTCTATATCCATAGTCAACATAGGGTAGTCGAATATCTACTGTGTCACCATTTACTCTAAAAGAACCTCTGTCAAATTCGGTGACTGTTCTATGATAAAGACTATTAACAAGTGCATGTAAAAAAGCTTGTCTCGGCAAAACCATGCCAGCGTTGATTCTTATAATACCTTTTTCATATTCAGTTGGATTACCCATACCATAAATACAACTCACGCTTGCTACAATAATAATATCTCTGCGCCCACTTAATAATTGTGCAGTGGCTTGTAATCTTAATTTGTCAAGCTCTTCGTTAATGCTTAAATCTTTTTCGATGTAAACGCCGGAAGTGGGCAAGTAGGCTTCGGGTTGATAATAATCGTAGTAAGAAACAAAATAGCCCACTGCGTTGTTTGGAAAAAATTGTTTGAACTCTCCGTAAAGCTGCGCTACTAATGTTTTATTATGTGTTAAAACCAGTGTAGGCCTTTGTACATTTTGTATAAGGTTGGCAATGGTAAAAGTTTTACCGCTTCCTGTTACTCCTAAAAGAGTATGATATCTTTCTCCTTCTAAAACCCCGTCGGTGAGTGCTTGTATGGCTGCAGGCTGATCGCCCGACGGGGTATAGGTAGATTCTAATTGAAAAGGCATTGGCAAATTTACATGCTATAGTGCATCTAAAAACATAGAAAGTTTTTCAATAGCCTTAGCGGTTTCTGTTATTTGTTCTTTGGTCTCTGCCCAATTCTTTTGTTCTATTGCTTCACGCACGCCCGGAACGGTTTTAACGCCATATCCAGTATAAAATCCTGGTGCATAAATAGTGTGCTTAAACCAAGGTCTGCGTGGAAGACCCGCTTCTGATAATAATTTTTGTTCTGCTGTATAAATTTTAGAATTTAAAACAGCCAACTGGGCTGCATTTCCGCTTGCTTTTATTTCTTCTACATGTGCTGCTGCTTTTTCTAATTTTGCAAGCGCATTTAAAATCGCAGAAAAATCTATATAGGGCACTTCGGCTGTAATTTTTGGTATGGTTAAGCCCTCTGTAGGATCGGCTGCATAAGCGTATGCTTTTTTGTTGACTAGTTCGTTTTCAATTAATGTCTTCTCTCTTAATTGATCTACATTATTTATTAATTCACTAATGTATCCTTTAATGGTAGTATGAAGCACTCTATAATCAAAAGGTAAAACATCTGCATCGGCCAGTCTTAATGTTACTCTTCCTGCTGTTTGTGCAAGGGTTACTCCATAAATAAAAGTGGGATCTTTAAAACGACGATACATATCATAAGAATCATAAATTGAATGATACTCTCCACCCTCACCTTCACCACCATATCCAATATTTAAAGAGGGTATACCCAAGTGTTGTATAAAAGAAGAATAATCTGAACCCGAGCCCATTGCACCTAAAGGATAATTAGTGGATGCATACGCTTCTTTTTTTGCAGCCGTTCCACTTGCGCTAGTTGCTCTTGCTGCTTTTGATCTTTCAAAAACCGTTACGCCTGTTTGTGGGTCAATGACTGTTTTACTAATTTCTGTAATGAATGGTGCGAAGGCATGTGAGCCTTCTGCGCCTAAAAATCCTCTTTCGTTTCCATCAGAGTTTATATAAGCAACCGCTTTTGCTTGTAATTCTGCTGCATGGTCTTCTACCCATTCTGTGGAACCCATTAATCCTGGTTCTTCTGCATCCCAAGCACAATACACTAGGGTTCTTTTAGGTCTCCATCCTTGTTTTAATAATCCACCAATCGCAATGGCTTCTTCTAATTCAGCAGCCATTCCACTAATAGGGTCTGCCGCTCCGTTAACCCAACCATCGTGGTGATTACCTCTCACAATCCATTGATCCGGAAATTCAGATCCTTTAATTGTTGCAATTACATTAATGCCTGGTCTAAGCTTCCAATCAAATGCTAGTTTTAAATGCACCGTTGATTTACTTGGACCAATATGATATGTAAAAGGAAGTCCACCTCCCCAATTTCTTGGAGCAACAGGACCTGCCATATCTTTTAATAAAGGAGCGGCGTCACCATAGCTAATAGGAAGAACGGGTATTTTTAATAAGTTTACTGCGTCATGGTGATCTACTCTTGGAGCTGTTGCTGTTGATGCAATATTTGGTGTAGTAGGATCGCCAGGATAAATAACCATATCCATGATAGAACCTCTTTGTACTGTTTGATCGTTTTTAAAAGAGCCAATAGGATATTCATCTCCCGCACCATAACCATCATCGATAGGATCAGAATAAATTAAACAACCAATGGCTCCATGTTCTTGTGCCACTTTTGGTTTAATGCCCCTCCAGCTTCTACCATATTTTGCAATCACTATTTTTCCTTTTACATCAATACCATATTTAGCTAGTGTTTCATAGTCTTCTGGTAAACCATAATTTACAAAAACCAAATTCGCTGTAACATCGCCATCGGCGCTCCAGCAATTATAAGTAGGTAATTGATCGGCTTGATTAGAGGTAGCGTCTTCTTTAAGGGGTGTTTCTTTTAATTTAGCCTTATAATTAGTAGCACCAGACATTTCAAGTACGCGGGTTAGGGGCATAGGAAACATTAATTGATAGACTTCTGTTTTAGTATCCCATCCTGCTTCTTTGAAAACCTTTGTGATTTGCTCTGAAACAAATTTTCCTCCAACAGATCCCACATGATGCGGAACAGAAGAAAGTAGTTTTATGTTTTGGCCAACCCTTGCTGCGTTTAATTGTGCATCAAAGTCTTTTTCAATTTTATTTTGTTTCTCGGCGCTTTTAAAACCCAATATTGTGTTTTGTGCGATCGTCTTATTACTTAAAATAAATAATGAAATAAAACAAAGGCTAATGGCTGTAAATGTTTTTTTAAAAATTGGTTTTTTCATAGAAAAATATTGATGCGTTATAAATTAAATGTTTCTT
>CANCRC010000176.1 GCA_947380435.1 Chitinophagaceae bacterium | reverse complement strand
TGTACATCGTGTAAATAATTCAACCACTGAAAACCACTTATTTGATAAGGCCTTAAGATAGGCATTAAATGCGCAGGCGGTGTAACGTCTGCTATAGCATAACGTTCTCTAATTTTTTCATACTTACCTTCTAATTGGAAAATAAGTTCTTCTTCGTCTCTTTGTTGATAAAGCTCATCTAAAATAGAAAAATGATACTTACTTAATTTAAGTGTATCGGCCTTGCCCTCTCCTACTTTAAATAATAAAGAATATTTATTCAACCATTTTTCTGGAAGTACCCCTAAACTACCATCTTTCAATGGCACAAATTGTTGCTTATTAGATAGCATGGTTTTGATATCTTGAATAGATACTTTTTGTTCGCCGAAAGATATTTCCACTTTTGCGTCAAACCAATCGGTATTGCTACTTATGTATAAACGTGTAGATGGCTTAGCAGTATTGAACTTAAATTGTTTTAAATACTCCGTTCCAAATAAAGGAATTTGTTTTTCTCTTAGGGTATCTATAAATAAAAAGAACCAATTATTCTTTAATACCTCAGCACCTTTTAAAGCAAGCACATTGCCCTCATTCGGTCGAATAAAGCCAGAATGCAATTGCTCAATGATATTCATTAATTGTCTTTCTGCTGCAAGGTCTCTTTCAAGTATTACAATTTTGTCTCCTACTTGTTGAATCACTGAAGGACCATCTTCCTTAGTAACAATAATATCTTTATACGCGAATAAGGGTTCAAAAAATAAGTAGTCTCCGTTTTCTTTTAATAAAATTTGAAGTTGCGGCTTCACCCCTTTCAATTTCTCCTGTGTTACATTGTCTAATGATACTTGATACTGTTTAGATAGCGGCAATAAAGTGCTTTGCAAATAATTAGGCCACTTGTCTAAATTAATTTCATGAAAGCCCGCTGGCATAAATTTTTCTACCCATAATAAATCGGCTCTTTGTTTCCATACAAAAAACTGATGATGGTATTGAAATATATAATTAGACTTAGCATGGTTGTCTTCTAAAGGAATTTTTCCCTCAGGTAAAATAACTTGCGCATACACAATATATCTATCCTCTTCCTTCTCTACTCTAAAACTTGGCTGAATGGTATTAAATACTAATTCCGCCTTCTGCATATTGGCAGTCGTAAAGGGTTTATTATGCGGTAAATAAAAACTAAAAGGATGCTCCGATAAATCTCTCCAAACTTTTTCTATTTTAGGATGCAGGTATTCTTGCATCAGCTCCTTGGTCTCATCAGGTAAACTTTCTTCATCGGTATGTACTATATTATCCCATAAGCCTTGGAAAGGAGAATTCTTATTTAAGAATTTGGATAATTCCGTTGGTTGTAATTTTTTAACTAGTTGCAATAAAATTTTATCTTCTTCCTTAATTAAATTAGGTGTGATAAATTTGACAAGGTCTATTTTTTCTACTTTCCCTAGAAAAGAAGTACCCTCTTCATTCACTTCTCCTTTCACGACGTTAAAAGTAATATAAGGATACACTGTAGGCTGGTGTTGCATTACAATACCAAAGCGCTCTTTAATAACCACTTCTTCATTCTCTGCACTATCTTGCTCTTCTATATCCCAGTCGTTGGACCTTGGCCTATTTAAAGTGATGGATTTAGCGCCGTTAAGTTTTTGAATTTTCTCGTCTAATACTTTCAAAAATGGTTTTCCATCGTGATAAATAAATTCAAACTTATCTTCAATATAATCATCCAAGGTATAGCCGTATAAAGCCAGCAATTTATTTTTTTCTCTGTCCCAGTTACGAATGGTCTCAAAATAGTCTGCTCCCTTTAGTAAAAATAATTGCAGTAGCAACATGGTTTTATGTACACAAAGCGGATATTCAGTTTCAGACAAGCAATCGCAAGAGGTATCAAAAAAACGTTCTTCATTTTTTTGAATAATCACATGAAATGTTTTTCCTTTCTCGTCTATCTCTGCAACTACTTTTTCATTTTCACTTTCTATAATATGGGGCCTAACCGATTTCAATGTTTGTTCAGCCTTTTCAAATATGGCTTTTGAACAAAGCATTCGAATCATTTTTAAATCTAAGCTCTTAGTTCTTAATTGAGTATGGGTAGTTTTATAAGAAGCAGGCTTGTAATCCAATAAATTCTTGTCCAGCAAATCTTGAATATAAAAAAGGGCTGCTGCTTTATGTCGACATACTTCTGATAAATTATAAGGACAGCCGCAACGCAAAGACAATGTTGCTGCGCTTTTAAAATTCTCAATAGTGACTTTATAATAAGTACTATAGCCATCATCTTTGACGCGGCAATGAATACTTCCAATTAAAGGATCGAATTTTGCCAACTCAATATTTTTGAGCGCAAAAATTTTCTTGCCTCTACGAATCACTTCTTCAGTGCCGTAGCTATAAATGTGTTTTACTAAATAGGGTAATGCCATAATGGTACAAAAAGCCCTTAAAAAAGGGCAATTTGCAAATGTAAGGCTTTGCTAGCTAATATGGAAGTCTTATTATAATGAATGGGAAAATATTGTGATTAGCCCCTATTTATAAGCGCTCCGTCCTTGAAAATAGGCAAGGAAGGGGCTGTATCCTTGGAAATACAATACAACATGTCCTCTTCTAAACCATAAGCAGCTAATCGGTGCCAATGGGTGACCGTTTTAATATAAGTAGACAAATCATTTTTTTGTTGATTGTATAATTGATTCGCCATAAAGCTACTATCACAGTGTATATCAAAATTATCCTTAATTTCTTCTATCACGGCTCCTGCAAATAAGACATCTTCAATATTAAATCGGTTCTTCCAACCAGAACATCCTAGTATCACAGGAGCATTTTGTTCTTTTAAGTATTCTACCACTTTTGATAAGTTAGGGAAGGACCCTGTAATAATATCTTTCGCGCCTTGCTTTAAGGCAAGATGTAATAATTTAGTTCCATTGGTGGTCGTAATGACTAAAATTTTATTTTCAATAAAATCTCTTGGATATTCTGAAGGAGAATTTCCATAAGACAAACCTGGAATAATTTTTCCATCTCTTTCACCCGCTGTCACACCCCCTGTTTGTTTGCCTACTTCAATACAAAGTTCGGGCGTATCTACCGGAATAATTTTACTCGCTCCATTATACAAGGCAGTGGCCATGGTAGAAGTAGCTCTAAAAACATCTATGATAACAACGATGCTATCTTTTAAATCATATAAGTCTAAAAGCTGAGGAGTTAGAACGGTATGTAAAGAAGGTTTTGTCTTTGCTGCAGTTGTCATAATGCACAAATATACAAAACCTTCATTTTTTATTAAACTAATTCTTTGGCTACCGCATTCTTTTTAGATAAGATCAAAATATCTGAAACAATAATATCGGTACTTACTCTTTTGATAGCATTTTTGTCGGTATAAGCCTTTGTAAGAAGACGCCCTTCTACCGCAATTTCACTGCCTTTGAGTAAATATTTTTCCGCAAATATGGCCAGCTTTGACCAGGCTACTAAACTAAACCACTGCGTTTC
>CANCRC010000175.1 GCA_947380435.1 Chitinophagaceae bacterium | reverse complement strand
ATGTTTGAAACCGAGATTCGCAAGCAGGTTAAAATTGCCATAGATGAAGCTAACTCTATCATTTTTATGGTAGATGCTGCGGTAGGTTTAACCGATTTAGACGCTTCTATGGCCGATATGCTTAGAAGAAGTACTAAGCCTGTTTATGTATGCGTAAACAAAGTAGATAATTCAACCAGAGCTTTAGAAGGAACCGAGTTTTACGGAATGGGCTTTGAACATAACTATTTTGTAAGTTCAATCTCAGGTAGTGGAACGGGTGAGCTTTTAGACGCCGTTACCAACGATATAAAAGATAAAGAAGTAAGCAACGACGATGAAGAAATTGCAGAGGGTACAGAAGAAGAAATAGCTATTCCTAAAATTGCCATCATGGGTCAACCCAATGTAGGTAAGTCTAGTTTATTGAATGCCATGATTGGTCAGGATAGAACTATTGTGAGTGATATTGCAGGTACTACCCGTGATACTATTCATACGCATTATACCATGTTCCAAAAGGAATTTATTCTAATTGATACTGCAGGAATTAGACGTAAGAATAAGGAGAAAGATGACCTCGAATTTTACTCTATTATCAGAGCTATTAAGGCTATGGACGAGGCCGATGTATGTTTACTTGTAGTTGATGCTACTAAAGGTGTTACGGCTCAGGACTTAAGTATATTTAGTCTTGCATCTAAGAAGGGCAAGGGTATAGTTGTTTTAATAAACAAATGGGATTTAATAGACAAAGAAACCAATACCGCTCGTGACTACGAAAAAGTAGTCAAAGACAAACTGGCGCCTTTTACCGATGTACCTGTTTTATTCATTTCAGCTATTGAAAAAACTAGAATATTTAAGGCCATTGAACTTGCCTTGGAAGTATATGAGAATAAGCACCGTAAAGTGGCTACTTCTAAGTTAAACGATATTATGTTGAAGGCAATTCTTAAATACCAAGCCCCTGTTGTAAGAGGCCATGTGATTAAGATTAAGTTCGTATCCCAGCTACCCACCAGGGTGCCTAGCTTTGCCTTTTTTACCAATTTCCCAGATGATATTAAAGTACCTTATCGTAACTACCTTGAAAATCAATTAAGAGCGAATTTCAAGTTTACAGGGGTGCCTATAAGAGTCTATTTTAGGAAAAAGTAGAATTTAATCTGTTTATTAGTTTAGTGAAAAAAATAATGTCAAAATTTGGCAAAATTGAAGGGTATGGCTATCTTCGCCCTCGTATTTTTGATACTAAACTTAAAAAAAACCAAAAATGAAAAAAGTTATCGCAATCTTCGCTATCGCTGCATTAGCTGCATGTGGTGGTGCTTCTACAGAAGCAAAAACTGATACTGCTGCTGCTACAGTTGATACTGCAAAAGCTGCTACAGTTGATACTGCTGCTGCTGCTGCAACAACTGATACTACAGTTAAAGCAAAGTAATTTAGAAGTTTATAAACAACTTCTTGCAAGAAGGTCCTTCCCAATAATATTGGGGAGGATTTTTTTTATAAGCCATTTTAGTTTGGCATCAATATTGCCTTATAAGGGTATACCTTAGCCTAGTAATGATATTGCTAACTGTATATGTCATTTTGACTTTAATTTAAATTGTACCAGAGTGGATAAGACGTTTTTGTTTAAGGGGGAAGAAGATAACGAGTTTATACCTTTATTTTCATTTAATGAGCAGGCGGAAGAGAATGAGCCAGAAATGGTAATAGATTCTTTATTGCCCATTCTGCCATTGCGTAATACTGTATTATTTCCAGGCGTAGTTATTCCCATTACGGTGGGTAGAGATAAAAGCATTCAAGCGGTAAAGGCTTCTTACAATAAGGATAAATTAATTGGGGTGGTCTCTCAAAAGGATGGCAATATTGAAGACCCTACTCCTGCCGATTTATGTCAAATAGGTACTGTTGCAAAAATCATTAAAATGATTAAGATGCAAGATGGCGGTACCACTATTATTATTCAAGGTAAAAAGCGTTTTGAATTATTGGAGATGAAAGAAGAAGATCCTTTTTTCAAAGCCAGTGTGAAGGTATTAGTAGAAGATAAAGTAGATAAAGAGAACCAGGATTTTCAAGCCTACCTATCTAATATAAAAGATTTAGCCACTCAAATTATTCAGTTGTCTCCTAATTTTCCATCGGAGGCGGCCATGATTTTAAAGAATATTGAAAGCCCTTTATTTTTAATCAATTTTGTAAGTAGTAATTTAAGTGTAGATGTAAACGATAAGCAAGCCTTATTAGAACAACACAATATCACACTTAGGGCAGAAAAATTAATTCAGTTTTTACAACAAGAATTACAATTTGTTGAGTTAAAAAATAAAGTTGCTAATAAAACGCGCACTGAAATAGACAAACAACAACGCGATTACTTTTTACAACAACAATTAAAAAGTATTAAGGATGAATTAGGCGGAGACCCGAACGAGCGCGAAGTAGCCGAGATGAAAAAGAAGGCGGAAGGGAAGAAGTGGCCAGAAGCCGCAAAAAAATTATTTCAAAATGGTTTGGAAAAATTGGAGCGTATGCACCCAAGTACGCCAGACTATTCCGTGGTGTATAATCATTTAGACTTATTATTAGACCTGCCTTGGGAAGAATATACAGCAGACAACTATGATTTAAAGAACGCTAAAAAAGTATTAGACGCCGACCATTATGGTATGGGCAAAATTAAAAATAGAATTTTAGAGTACTTAGCTGTGCTTAAAATTAAAGGCGATATGAAAAGCCCTATTCTATGTTTCTTAGGCCCTCCAGGTATTGGTAAAACATCTTTAGGAAAATCGATTGCACATGCCATTGGTAGAAAATATATTAGAGTAAGCCTTGGAGGCTTGCATGATGAAAGTGAAATTAGAGGCCACCGTAAAACCTATATAGGTGCCATGCCAGGTAGAATTATACAAAGTTTGCGTAAAGTAAAAACTTCTAACCCTGTCATGATATTGGATGAGATAGATAAAATAGGAAGCGACCATAGAGGCGATCCATCCTCTGCTTTATTAGAAGTATTAGATCCAGAACAGAACCATAGTTTTTATGACAACTACTTAGAATCGGAATATGATTTAAGTAAAACCTTATTTATTGCAACAGCTAATGATATTAGCCGTATTCAACCCGCTTTAAGAGACCGTTTAGAAATTATTGATTTAAGTGGGTATGCAGTAGAAGAAAAAATTGAAATTGCGAAAAGACATTTACTGCCTAAGCAAAGACAAGCCCATGGATTGGATAAAATTAATTTCAAGGTACTTGACAATGTACTTGAGAAAGTGATTGAAGACTATACCAGAGAAAGTGGAGTGCGTGAATTAGACAGACAACTTGCTTCCATTATGCGTTATCAAGCTAAAGAATTAGCCTATAAGCATAAAGTAAAACCAACAGTTACTAAAACCGATTTACATAAAATTTTAGGACAAGCTAGGTATAGCAATGAAATTTATAAGACAGTGAATATGCCAGGGGTGGCAGTGGGTTTGGCCTGGACTTATGTAGGAGGAGATA
>CANCRC010000174.1 GCA_947380435.1 Chitinophagaceae bacterium | reverse complement strand
TTAGATACAGTGTGTACGCACGTTTCAGACGTTGACCGTTCTAAAATAAAAACATTTACAGGTAACTATTCTTTCTGGTATGAGTCGTCTCAATTAATGGCGCGTCAAATGTCTGATAAGAATAAAAAGAATGAAGACAAGCGTGCAGCCTTATTAGATTTTATTGCGCGTTTCTCTGCTAATGCAAGTAAGAGTAAACAAGCTACTTCTCGTAAAAAGGCTTTAGAGAAATTAACCATTGAAGAAATTGAACCATCCAACAGGAAATACCCAGGTATTATTTTTCAACCACTTCGTGAAGTGGGTAACCAAATTTTGAATGTAGAGAAATTGAAAAAAGAAGTGGATGGTCGTGTCTTATTTAAAGACGTTTCTTTTTCTGTTAGCAAAAACGATAAAATTGCTTTTTTAAGTAGAGACCCCTTAGCCATCACTTATTTCTTTGATATAATTAATAACAATGGTAAAGCCGATGGCGGTAGTTTTGAGTGGGGAACTACTATTACGAGTGCTTATTTACCTATGGAGCATAATAGCTTTTTTAATGAAGCCTATACTTTAATGGATTGGTTAAGACAATATGTTCCTTCGCATGTAACAGACGCCGATGAGCCCTTTATTAGAGGCTTTTTAGGCAAGATGTTATTCAGTGGAGATGATGTATCTAAAAAGACCAATGTATTAAGCGGGGGAGAAAAAGTGCGTTGTATGGTAAGTAAGATGATGCTTCAAAACCCGAATGTGGTTATTTTGGATCAACCTACTAACCACTTAGACCTTGAAAGTATCCAAAGCTTCAACGAGGGCTGTCAAAACTACCCAGGTGTGGTGCTAATTACCTCTCATGACCATACTTTCATGCAAACAGTGGCCAATAGAGTCATAGAATTAACCCCTAAAGGCATCATTGATAGATTGATGACTTTTGATGAATATATGGAAGATAAAAGGGTGCAAGAATTAAGGTCAGAAATGTATGCCTAAGGCTTAGAAAACGCCTTATAGCTTCATGAAAACCAACATTTTAGCCTTTTTTGTGTTTTAATGGCCTAATTTTCAAAAAAACACTAAAATAAATGGGACTGTAAAGGTTATTTACTTACCTTTGCCGTCCGTAAAAAATAATTTCTCATGGCTAGAGTATGTCAATTAACTGGAAAGAAGCCGATGTCTGGAAATAGTGTTTCACACTCCAACATCAAGACAAAGCGTCGTTTCCTTCCAAATTTGCAAAAGAAGCGTTTCTACTTCATAGAAGAAGATCGCTGGATTACCATCAAAGTATCAACTGATGCTATCAGAACCATTAATAAGAATGGTTTAGCTTCTGTTGTTAAAGATCTTAGAGCTCAAGGCGAAAAGATTTAATTAACCCAATTAAGTATAACTTATAATATACCATCATGGCAAGGAAAGGAAATAGAGTTCAAGTAATATTAGAGTGCACAGAGCACAAGACTACTGGTTTACCAGGTACAAGTCGTTATATTACTACGAAGAACAAGAAGAATACTCCAGATCGTTTGGAGTTCAAAAAGTATAACCCAATTTTGAAAAAAGTAACGTTACATAAAGAAATTAAATAGTCATGGCAAAATCAGCATCTAAAAACGCGAAAGTAAAAGATCTTAAGGCTTCAGCTGAAGCAAAAAACTGGACTAAAGTAATTAAAGCTATCCGTAGCCCTAAAACAGGCGCGTATACTTTTAAAGAGAATATCGTTCACAAAGACCTTGTAAAAGAATTCTTAGCAGCTAAATAGTAATTGTTTGACTTCTTAGTCTCCATTTATTATTCACTAATAATTTTACTACGCAAAAACATTTTAAAGTTCAGACCTAGTCTGGACTTTTTTTATTTTACACAAAGCATCTTTCTATTTTATTGATTAAATTTACACCATGAGTTTTTTAGGTAAATTATTTGGCATAAAAGAAAAGGAAACCCTTGACCAAGGTTTAGAAAAAACCAAGAAAGGTTTTTTAGAGAGAATTTCTAAAGCCATTATTGGAAAAACTTCAGTAGACGATGAAGTATTAGATCAATTAGAAGAAGAACTAATTGGCGCAGATGTAGGCGTAGATACTACTTTAGCCTTAATAGAAAAATTACAAGAGCGTGTAAAAAAAGAAAAATATTTATCTACTTCAGAATTGAATGGATTATTGCATGAAGAAATAGTTTCTTTATTAGTAGATGCCCCCTCTAATCAATTAGGTTTTATTCCACCTTCGGATAAAAAACCTTATGTTATTTTAGTAGTAGGCGTGAATGGAGTAGGCAAAACAACCACCATTGGTAAATTAGCGCATCATTATAAAGAAGCCGGTAATACAGTGATAATGGGCGCTGCAGACACTTTTAGAGCAGCTGCCGCCGACCAACTCACTATTTGGAGTGAGAGAGTGGGTGTAGCCATTGTAAAACAAAATCATGGAGCTGATCCAAGTGCAGTGGCTTTTGATACCATTCAATCGGCCATGGCAAAAAATGCCGATGTAGTATTAATTGACACCGCTGGACGCTTGCATAATAAAGCACATTTAATGGATGAGTTAAATAAAATTAAACGCGTCATTGAAAAACAATTACCTGGTGCACCGCATGAAGTTTTATTAGTATTGGATGGTTCTACTGGACAAAATGCATTAGAACAAGCCAAACAATTTATGGCTGTGACCAGTGTGAATGCATTAGCCATTACTAAATTAGATGGCACTGCTAAAGGAGGTGTAGTTTTATCAATAGCACATCAGTGCAAGATTCCTGTTAAATATATTGGGGTAGGAGAACAAATTAAAGACTTGCTTTTATTTGATAAAGATGAATTTGTAGATTCTTTATTTCGCTAGAATGTATAGCGAACACCAATACCTGCCCAACCGCTTTCAAAATAACTACTTCCTACAAAATTAAAAGAGGGTTGCCAGTCAACGCTAATATTAAGCGGTATGTTTTTTACTTTATAATCTAAGCCTAAAATACCATCTACACCCACAGCAATACCTGCTGTATGATCGGGGTTGTTCTTCTTCCATGTTTCACTCCATATTCCTAAATGTCCACCATAGCCCACATACCAACTTAAATTTTCATTGCCTTCAATGGGTGCATAGGTCTCATATAAAATAGTGGCTCTAAATCCATCTAATGAAAAATAACCTAAAGCTTCCACCGCCTTATTGGTTCTTATAAACTGCTTATAAGTAACAGCGCTAGGATACATTTTTACACCTATTGCAGAGTGGTATGCTTTTTCGTAACTACTATTGGACTTTAGGGTATCAATAGTTATGTTTTGGGAATAGACAGAAAGGACAATAAATAAACTGAGAATACTAGTAATAATATGTTTCATAAACCTATTTTGGGGGTTCACAAATTTAAGGGGAAATTTTAAAAATAAACTGTTTAATAATTGCTAAAATTTCTATAAACAAGCCTTCTCAGGCCTAGGGAATCTTGTGAATTATGTTTAGGTTTGTAGTATGCATAGTTTTAAAGAATTATCAGAAAAAT
>CANCRC010000173.1 GCA_947380435.1 Chitinophagaceae bacterium | reverse complement strand
GCTTCACTATCGTTTACCATTAATACATCTACTAAACTAATAGTATGTAATAAATCGTCCATCATAATTTCCATCCAAAAATTCATGGTGTCCATTACAATTAACTTTGGACGCTTTTTCATTTGCTTAATCACACTGCTTTGTACACCAGGAACTAAATTACCCAACATTAAAATTTCACAGTCTTGGTAACTATCAGGCACAACGGGTTCAAAATTTTCTAATACATTTAATTGAGTTTCTAATGTATCGCGGGTATTCATATC
This sequence comes from Chitinophagaceae bacterium, assembly GCA_947380435.1. GTDB lineage: Bacteria > Bacteroidota > Bacteroidia > Chitinophagales > Chitinophagaceae > Sediminibacterium. The sequence goes on along the minus strand of CANCRC010000173.1, from coordinate 3,254 downwards.
TAAATGGTATTTACCACTCCAGAAAAATGTTTTCTCGTCTTTTTTAATTTGAACACCTTCTAGAATTACACCTCTTTTAGTTAAAGCATCTAATTCAGATTGAGGGAAGTCTCCCCCTACTACTGAAATTTGCTTAACAGTGGTAAAATTGGATGCACACCAAGCTATATAGGTTGCGGCTCCTCCAATAATTTTATCGCTTTTTCCGAAAGGGGTTTCTATGGCATCAAAAGCCATCGATCCTACTACTACTAATGACATGTTTATATTTTTAATTTTCAGCTGCGAAACTACGATTAATAAGGGGAAATCTTTCTGTGTAACTCAAATTATACCTACCAAGTCACTAAGTAGCTGATAATCAGAAAACTAACAAAAATGGGGTTTTATTTAAAAATATAAAGGATTTTAAAGAATTAATTTTATAATTTTGCGCTAACAAACATTCAAATTTTTCCCCATGGCTAGAATTAAAACAGAGAAAAACGGGTCTAGAAAAGACGTCATTGTAAGCAAAGCGGCTACTCTATTTAGAGAGAAGGGGTACAAGGCAGCCAGCATGCGTGACCTAGCAGAAGCCGTGGGTGTAGAAGCCGCAAGCTTATACAATCACATAAAATCGAAGAGTGAATTATTACATGAACTAGTATTTAATGTAGCCAACAGATTTGTGTTAAAAATGGATGAGATAGAATCTGAGCCTATTTCTTCATTACAAAAAATGGAGAAGTTATTACGTTTTCATATTAGTGAAATGATACACCACTACGAAGAAGTATATGTAAGTGATAGAGAGTGGAAGCATTTATCAGACCCTTATTTATCGAATTATCAAAATCAACGAAGAGTATACCGCAAAAGGATTGCAGCCATTATTGAGGAAGGCATTCGCAATAAAGAAATTAAGGCCATTGATGCGCCTACTGTAGTTTTAATATTCTTACATGCCGTAAGTGGTATTGAAAGCTGGCATAGATCTACTAAAAAAATAAATGCAGCCGAATTAGAACAAAATATGGTAGCCATTTTAATTGATGGTTTAAAATCAAACAAGTAAACTGCATGAATGGGCGACTATAATAATCTAGCTATAGACGCAAGATTTAGTTAACTTTGCCATTCATAATTACACAGTGTCAGAAAGAAACAATTTTATTGATTACATCCGCATATTTGCCCATAGTGGACATGGAGGGGCAGGTTGTAAGCATTTTTTACGCAATAAATTAACTGCTAAAGGTGGGCCTGATGGAGGCGATGGTGGCCGTGGTGGTCATATTATCTTAAGAGGGAATGCACAGTTATGGACCCTCTTACATTTACGCTATTATAAAAATGTAATTGCTGAAGATGGAGAGAATGGAACTAAGAATAAATGCACGGGTAAGGATGGTAAGGATATTATTATTGAAGTGCCACTAGGTACAATTGCTAGAGATGAAGAAACAGGTAAGGTAGAAGGAGAGATTTTAAAAGACGGTCAAGAGATTATACTCATGAAAGGTGGTCGCGGCGGTTTAGGTAATTCAAACTTCGCTACACCTACTCAACAAGTTCCTGAATATGCACAACCTGGAGAAGATGGTGTAGAGGGTTGGAAAAATATTGAATTAAAAGTATTGGCCGATGTAGGTTTAGTAGGTTTTCCGAATGCAGGTAAGTCAACTTTACTTTCTGTGATTACTGCTGCCAAACCAAAAATTGCGAATTATGCATTTACTACTTTAACGCCTCAACTAGGTATGGTAGAATACAGAAATAATTTATCATTCTGTATTGCCGATTTACCAGGTATTATTGAAGGGGCTGCAGAAGGAAAGGGCCTAGGGCACCGCTTCTTGAGACATATTGAGCGTAATGCGGTTTTATTATTTTTAATTCCTGCCGACTCAGATGATCATAAAAAAGAATTTGAGATTTTGAAACATGAATTAGAAAAGTTCAATCCTGAATTGTTACAAAAAGAATTTATCATTGCTATTTCAAAATCGGATTTACTCGATCAAGAATTAACCGATGCTATCGTAAAAGAACTTCCTAAAAAAATTCCACATATTTTTATTTCCTCTGCCACGCAAAAAAACTTAGTGGAATTAAAAGATGTCCTGTGGAAGGCTTTGAATAAGCCTATTTAGAAATTATAATTTTTGAAACCTATTGAAAGAATAAAATACGTTGAAATGTCACAAAGCTTTTTATTCTAAGCAAAAAAAATCCCTCCGAAATTCGAAGGGATTTTTTTATGAGATCTTGAATATATTTTATAAAAATTAATTCTGGCCGGCCTTGGTTGCCTTGCTTCTATTATTTTCATCTAAAATAGACTTACGCATTCTTACCGATTTTGGAGTGACTTCAATACACTCATCAAATTGAATGTATTCCATACACTCTTCTAAAGTAAATAATACTTTAGGGGTAATACGAACGCTATCATCACTACCACTCGCACGGTGGTTGGTTAATTTTTTCATCTCCACAGCGTTGATATTTAAATCACCTGGCTTAATATGCTCTGCCAATACTTGACCTGCATATATTTCCTCACCTGGTTCAATAAAGAAACGGCCTCTGTCTTGTAATTTATCAATAGAATAAGCAGTAGTTAAACCAGCCGTCTTAGCTACAAGTACACCATTGCTTCTTCCAGGAATAGGCCCTTTCCAAGGCTTGTATTCATTGAAACGGTGTGCCATTACAGCCTCACCAGCAGTTTGTGTTAACATTTGAGAACGAAGACCAATTAATCCTCTAGAAGGAATATCAAATTCTAAATGTTGCATGGTACCTTTCGATTCCATGATTAACATCTCCCCTTTCTTTTGAGTGACTAAGTCAATGACTTTACCACTGTAATCAGAGGGTACATCTACTACTAATATTTCAAACGGCTCATGTTTACGGCCATCAATTTCTTTTACTAATACTTGAGGATTTCCTACAGTTAATTCATATCCTTCACGACGCATTGTTTCAACGAGTACTCCTAAGTGTAAAATACCACGACCAAATACCAAGAAGCTATCCGCACTATCTGTTTCTTCCACACGTAATGCTAAATTCTTTTCCGTCTCTTTCATTAAACGATCACGAATATGTCGAGAAGTAACAAACTTACCTTCCTTACCGAAGAAAGGAGAGTTGTTAATACTGAAAGTCATACTCATCGTAGGTTCATCCACACTAATAACAGGTAATGCTTCAGGATTTTCTGGATCAGCAATAGTATCACCAATACTGAAATCATCTAATCC
>CANCRC010000172.1 GCA_947380435.1 Chitinophagaceae bacterium | reverse complement strand
GATCCTAAAATGGCTGGCAAACCAGAAGAAATGATTGCTAAGATCGCAGAAGGTAAAATCAATGCATTCTTTAAAGAGCAAACATTGTTAGCACAAGCCTTTGTAAAAGATGGCGGTAAAACAGTGGGTGAGTATGTAAAGTCGGTTGATGGTGCATTGAAAGTGACTGAATTCAAGCGTGTGGCTTTGGGATAAGAATAAAAAATTCTAAAGAATTTAATTTTTTATTCTTTCCCACTCTTATGATTTTTTCAAAGCACCCCATAAACGGGTGCTTTGAGGAGCAAATACCTTAAGATCTAATGAAATATACAGGGTCCCAAACAATTGGGACCCTTTTTTGTTGCCCCAAAATTCTTATCTTGCAAGTACAAAATATGTAGAACTATGTTGCCAAAATACAAGCGTGTATTATTGAAATTATCAGGAGAGGCATTATTAGGAAATCAAAAAACCGGAGACCCCTTTGATCCTAAAATTATTGAACAATATGCCAATGAAATTAAGCAAGTAGTAGAACTAGGTGTACAAGTAGCCATTGTTATTGGTGGTGGAAATATTTATAGAGGAATGAATGAAGCAGATAGCGGCATCGAGCGTGCACATGGAGATTATATGGGAATGCTAGCCACTGTAATTAATGCAATGGCCATTCAAGCTATGTTAGAAAAAATTGGTGTGTATACGCGTTTGCAATCGGCCATTGTGATGGAGCAAGTTGCAGAACCTTATATTCGTCGTAAAGCACTTCGTCATTTAGAAAAAGGACGTGTAGTTATTTTTGGAGCAGGTACAGGTAATCCTTATTTCACTACCGACACTGCAGGTTCACTGCGTGCGATTGAAATGAAGGCAGATGTTATTTTAAAAGGTACGCGTGTGGATGGTGTCTATGATAGTGATCCAGAGAAAAATCCTGCGGCTGTCAAGTTTGAAAAAATTAGCTTTCAAGAATGTATATCAAAGAACTTAAAAGTAATGGATACTACTGCATTCACCTTATGCATGGAAAACAAATTACCTATTATTGTTTTTGACATGAACCAACCTGGAAATTTATTAAAAGTAGTGCAAGGAGCAGCTATAGGTACCTTAGTGGGCTAGTAAGCTTTCAAAAACTCATTTATTCAACCACTGATGTAATTTTTATGGTGTTTCTAGTTCGCTATCTTAATTTTAAAGTATGCAAAAATTAACCTCCTTCTTTCTTATCGCATCTTGGCTGCTTTTATCAAGTGGTCAGCTTGCAGCACAGAAGACATTAACTTTAACAGATGCTGTTAAAACAGCGCTTCAAAATAGTTACGATATTCAACTGGTAGAAAACAACTTAGCTATTTCAAAAAATAATAACGATTATGGAGTAGCTGGTGCATTACCTACTCTTACAGCAACTTCTAGTAATAATAAATCGGTATCTACTATTCAACAGCAGTTTGCCGACCCTTCACGTAATACCACTAAAACGGGGGTAGACGGAAATACTTTAACAGCAGGGCTTACAGCCTCTATCATCATTTTTAATGGCTATAGAATTATGGCTTATAAGGACCGCTTAGCTATGATTGAAAAGCAGAATGGTTTTTTATTGCAATCACAATTGCAAAATACTGCCGCACAAGTGATGCAACAATATTATAATGTAGTGCGTCAACAAGCTTATTTGAAAACCATTGAAAAATCGATTGAAGCGAGTCAGCAACGATTAGACATTGTAAAAACAAGACAGCAAATAGGCGTTGCCAACCAAACCGATATTTTACAATCCAATATTGACTTAAACGCTTTATTACAAGCCAAGCAAAATCAATTATTAATAATTGCACAAGCCAAAACAGATTTAGCAAGAACTATTAATAATAATGAAGACATTTCTTCTTCTATTATTATTAATGATACTATTTCAATTGACAATCAATTAAGTTTTGATAAAGGTGCCAATAGTATTACCATAGGCTTGAACAATAACCCTCAACTTGCTGCATTAAGTACACAAGTAAAAATAAATCAACAGTTAGAAAAAGAAACTAAGGCTTTAATGTATCCTACACTTAGAGCAAGTACTGGTTATAATGTAAACAGTAGTAGTTCTGCTGCAGGTTTTAGTTTATTGAATGAAACACAGGGTCCATTTTTAGGTGTGAATTTATCTATTCCTTTATATGGTGGAGGTGCGGCTAAAAAAACTGTATCTAATGCAAGAATAAGTTCAAAAAATGCGGAACTACAAGCGCAAAGCTTAAGTAAAGATATTTTTACCAATGCGTATAAAACTTTTGACTCTTATAAAAATAGTATTGAACAATTGCCTATTGAAACCGATAACTATAGTATGACACAGGCCTTACTTAATTTAGTGATGCAAAAATATCAACTAGGTCAGGCTACCATGGTAGATGTAAAACAAGCCCAACAAAGTTTTGAAACTGCAGGTTTCAGATTAGTAAGTTTAAAGTACACAGCAAAAGTGGCAGAGATAGAATTAAAACGTATCTCGAATCAATTGAAATTTTAAAGTATAGATGCAGTCAAAGCTTCCCCATATTGGCACCAGTATTTTTACAGTAATGAGCCAATTGGCGGTAAAGCATAATGCTATTAATTTAGGCCAGGGCTTTCCCGATTTTCCTATGAGCGAAGCCCTTATTGATTGTGTTACAGAGGCCATGAAGGCCGGTGGGAATCAATATGCGCATACCAATGGAGTTCCTTTATTAAGAGAAAGGCTAGCGGAGAAAATTAATTCATTATACGGAACTACTATTAATGCTGAAACGGAAATTACAGTAACACCAGGTGGCACTTATGCTATCTTTTCTGCTTTTTCTACTATTATTCAACCAGGAGATGAAGTTATTATTTTTGAACCTGCTTATGATAGTTATATACCTAACATTACATTTAACGGAGGGGTAGTCGTACCCATTGCTTTAACCTATCCTAATTATAGTATTCCATGGGATACCTTAAAGGCTGCCATTACCAAAAAGACAAAGGCTATTTTAATGAATACGCCACATAATCCAACTGGGATGGTGATGACGAAAGAGGATATTCTACAATTACAAGAAATAGTGGTTTCAAATAATTTATACTTAATAAGTGATGAAGTATACGAGCATTTAATTTATGATGATAAAAAACATGAGTCGGTGATTAAGTATCCGGAATTATTTGCGCGTAGTTTTGTTTGTTTTTCTTTTGGTAAAACCTATCACTGCACAGGCTGGAAGCTAGGCTACTGCGTGGCTCCAGAAAATTTAATGAAAGAATACCGCAAAGTACATCAGTTCAATGCTTTTAGTTGCGATACCCCTAAACAATTAGGTATTGCAAAACATATGGTAGATAAAGAAGCTTATTTAAGTTTAGGCAATTTCTATCAGGCCAAAAGAGACTACCTAAGAAAATTATTAGCAAGCACTCCTTTAAAATATATTCCTTCTTCTGGTTCTTATTTCGAATCTTATAGCTATGCTGCTATATCGAATGAGTCTGATAAAGTATTTGCAGAAAAATTAGTGAA
>CANCRC010000171.1 GCA_947380435.1 Chitinophagaceae bacterium | reverse complement strand
CATCCATTTCAAAAGATATGATAGCTTGGTATTTTTTCATGCTTTTTATAAACTTATACTAAGGTACACTAAGTATTGAAAACTAAAAATCATTTTTAGGGAATACTGTAATATCCAATTCTGCCCCCTGACCCTGCTAAAAATACAGCATTTGTATTCGGTTGTTTACGAACTACATGGAAGCTTTCAGTTGATATTAAATCCCAACTTTCACCTTTATTTTTAGAAATATCTACCCCTGAAGTTCCGCAAGCAATTAAAATAGAATTAGTAATATACTCAACACCCGATCTATATCCGTTTGGATATCCAATAGTTTTATCAATTACCCATGATGATTTTCTTTTTGATTGCCATTTTTGATCGCTATTGGGTTCCACCATTAATTTCAAACCCACTGCATTTTGTATTCTACTAGTATCTTTCATAAAATCTCCACCTACTATCATAATTCTATTTCCATTAGGTGAGATGGCCATACTATTGGCACCCGTCGATTTTCCACCTTGAATGATAGGAATATCCATGGCTGAACCATTTATCCATAGTCTAGATCTCATACCTCCTGAAACTAAAAAATCTTCTTTACTAAGTTGTGCAATATTAGAACCACTTGAAGCAAAAAAAGCTTCTCCTTTTTCTAAAGTTGTTTTAAAATAATTAGAAGGAACTTGATTCCAATGTTCTCCATTATCATTGCTGCTTAAAAGAAAAATAGTATTAGCAATGGGGTCTCCCACTACTAAACCATTGGAAGCATCTTTAAAATGAATGGCATCTAAAAACATAAGGGTGTCGGCATTTTCATACACTTTATACCAAGACTTTCCACCATCCTTTGTTTTTAAAATAACAGCAGGTGCAGCCACAGCCACTATAATAGCTTCCTTCTCATTCCATGCATGAATGGATCTAAAATCTCTAGTTTCATAACCTTGTACTTGCATCCATTCAAAATCGGTTCCTCCATTTACGGATAATGCAATACTTCCCTTAGATCCACTAGCCCAAATGGTATTAATATTGGGAACAGCCATACCTCGAATACTCACTCCTTTTTTCTGAGTAAGTATTTTTATGGAATTATTACCCGAATTTTGCGCAAAGCTATTTTGACCAAAAATCAAAATTGCAAATAAAGCAATAAAGCCTTTTTTCATACATGTGCTATTTAATGACTTAAAGATACGATATGATACCTTATTGGATGAGTAGAACTCAATTAATGTTAGGAGACGAACAGGTGGAAAATTTAATGCGTAAAAATGTATTAGTTATAGGCCTCGGTGGTGTGGGAGGCATATGTGCAGAAATGATTGTAAGAGCAGGCATTGGGAAAATGACTATAGTGGACAATGACACAATTGATGCTAGTAATATTAATAGACAAATTCCCGCCTTGCATTCCACCACTAATATGTCAAAAGCAAAAGTATTGGCTGCTCGATTATTAGATATTAACCCCTTACTTGATGTAACGGTCTTGGAAGAATTTATGGAAGAAGATAAAACCATTCAATTAATTGAAAAAGAAAAATGGGATTATATAGTTGACTGTATCGATACTTTATCTGCTAAGGTTGATTTAATTAAAGGATGTATGGATAGAAAATTACCCATTGTAAGTTCAATGGGTGCCGGTGGAAAATTAGATCCTTCACAAATTAAAGTCACCGATTTATCTAAAACACATGAATGTAATTTGGCTAGATATGTAAGAAAGCGTTTGCAAGCCTTAGGCATTAAAAAGGGCTTGAAAGTGGTATTTAGTCCAGAGAAACCAGATCAGTCTCGTATTATAGAAACGGAGAATGCCTACCCTAAGAAGTCCATTATTGGAACTTTAAGCTATATGCCTGCTATTTTTGGCTGTACAGTGGCCAGTGTGGTTATCAGAGACTTATTGGCAATTGATTGATTTATAGGCTTGTTTTCTTTGAAATCAGGCTTATTTTTCATTAAATTTGCAGCCTAAGAAAACAAGAGGGTTCGGTAGCTCAGCTGGATAGAGCGTCATCCTTCTAAGATGAGGGCCATTGGTTCGAATCCAATCCGAATCACCATTTTTAATTTTAACCCATTGTTTTTCAATGGGTTATTTTTTTTAACTACCCTCTTGTAGCAAACTCGTCAGCAAAATAGTTGATTTCATGTTTAGTTCAAAGTGTGTTTGCAGTTGAATTTGGCAACTGATTGCTTACACGTTGCTGGTACTGTTTCAACATACTTTTTACCGCACCTTCCTTGTTTTTCTTGATATAGGTTTCAAAAGATTTTAGTGTGACGTGTGAACTCACAACCATGATGTCTTTGTAATCACATCCAAGATTTACAAGAGTGGTTATAAGTGTTCTACGTCCACAATGATTGGTTAACATTGTATATCGTGGCACCATCTCAGTTTTAATTTCACCACCACGATTGTATTTGATTTGAATTCTTCTATTTAACCCTTTTATCATCTTACCTAGTTCTTTTAACCCATCATTAATTTTTTGGTCTGATATTCTTGGAACATCATTGTTATACTTTTCAAATATTTTCTTTGATTGTGGAAATAATGGTATCACTGCTTCATTACCCGTCTTCTTATTTACAATTACTACAACCTCCAATCCATCCTTATCAATATCACAAAACGATGTTAGGTCTGATATACGAACGCCACTCCAACACATCAATAGGAACTGGTCGCGTATTCTATCAAGTCGGGGGTTATCAGTTAAATCCAATTCCTCCATTTCTTTAAGTTCTTCTTCGTCTAAGGCTATGTTATTAGAAGGTTCTTCGGGTATGGTAATATTGTATTTTTCAAATGGATTAAATGGTAAATTACCCTCTGCCACTAATACAGAAAAAAAGGCTTTAAGACACTTTAATCGTCCACTAGCAGAGTTTAGTTTTTTCTGCTCTACCTTTAAAAGGAACTGTTGAAAATTCTTTACAAATTTCTTTTCAAGGACAGAGATATTCGTCATCTTTATTTTATGATGTTTACAATAGGCTTCTAATCTACTCACAAGTCCAGCGTGATTTTTTAAGGTACCAGTACGGTACATCTCACCATCATTAAGTTCATAACCATCAATCCTTCTTTGAATAATACTTTCAATAATAGGTATTAAATCAAACACCTCTTTCTTTTTTTCAAAGTATTCACTAGCATCTAATTTACTTTCAATGAACTTTACAATATCATCTTTGGTGGGATAGGTTTTGTGCTCCTTTTGAAACTCCAAGTAGAATTGGTTTAATCTCGTTTTAAGAGTGTATAACTCACCTTCAATGGTGCTATTCCATTGTTTTCCCTTACCTGTTTTAATCCAACCATTTTCCCAATCCTTCAAAGGTATTTTATCAATGAGCAACGCATAAGTAAATCTATCCACCCCATAGTAGTTCACTGATACATTTATAGAACCAGTTTTTCCATCACTGCTTTTTCGTATGTAATAACTTACGCCCACTTAAATTTAGATGTGTATTTTGAACGAATACCATTTTTTGCTACTGTTAGGTCATGTTCTGTAACTAATACCTTTCTACCAATACCACGATTTACAAGTATACCTT
>CANCRC010000170.1 GCA_947380435.1 Chitinophagaceae bacterium | reverse complement strand
AGCTGAATACCCTCGAAAAAGTTCTTCAACTTTATATTCTCATTCTCGGCATGCTGGTTATTATCATGATTGGCAATGGGCACTGTCACAGGAGAAGTTTTCAATACTTTTTCAAATACAAATAAAGGCAAACTACCCCCTAGTGTAGGAAGTAATACGGGTTGTTCATTACTTACTAGTGATATTGCTTTTGAAATTCTTCTTACATAAGGGTTATCTAAGGAAGTTTTTTGTGCATTGTAACTTTTCTTGTCCCTCACCACCATACAAATTTTAGCGTTCAATTTTCTTTCTTCATCGGTAGGTTCTTTATCAGTTACAAAAAAGCCTTGTGCTTTAATATGATCAATTACTTTTTGTTGTTGCTTTTCCCAATTATTTCCTACCACTAATCTCATATCCACAGATGCAATAGCCTTGGTAGGAATTACATTGGCTGAATACTTACCTACCCCTGCACTTTGTATACCATTAATATTTAAAGAAGGTAATTGTAAGGCGTCGTTCAAAGCTCCTTCTCTTTCTGTGGCATTAATACCTAATTCATCTTTTAATTGCGCTTCCACTGAAGGCACTTTTGCCAATGCTTGTTTTTCTGCATTAGTTAAAGGCGTTACATCATCGTAAAAACCTTTAATGGTTACTTCTCCCTTTTCATTTTTCATACTAGCTAGTAACCTTGCAAGTTCCATGGCAGGATTCAATACCCAATTACCATAATGCCCTGAATGAAGTGGGCGCTTAGGGCCAAATACAGTTAGTTCTAAATGCGTATCTCCTCTTACACCCATGACTAATTGTTTTTTACCCGACTGATGCACTGGTCCATCACAAATTATCCAAAAATTAGCTGCTAATTTATTTTTATACAATTCTAAAAATGCTTCTAAGTTAGGAGAACCTGCTTCCTCTTCTCCTTCAAAGAAAAATTTAATATTTACAGTAGGTTTTATATGTAATGCTTTTAACTGCGCATAAGCATTTATAATGGCCATCACACCCGCTTTATCATCAGAGGCTCCTCTTGCATAAATTCTTGCATTCATATCATAATTACTTCCCTCTGTTAACCAAGGCAATACTGTAGCCTCTTTTTCATACATACCAGAATATAAGCTTGGTTTGAAAGGATGCAAACCTGGGAACCATTTAGTCGTATCAACGGGTTGACCATCGTAGTGGGCATAAAAAATAATAGTTTCTGTTGCACCTGGCACTTTCACTTCTCCATACACTACAGGCGGCATTTGACTATTTGGAAGTGTTAGTAAACTTATATCCTCAATGCCTTTAACTTTCATATAATTCATAATCCACTGCGCATTTTCTTGCAAACCTTTTGGATTAGAAGCAACATTAGGAATAGATAAAAAGGTTTTAAATTCATCCACTATACTAGTTTGCTGCTCTTGAATTGATTTTTTTACCAAGTCTTGAGCAGTTTGCGCCATTAAAGAAGTAGAAAAGAATGAACTAGTAAAGAATATTGCAGTAAATACTAATTGAAAAAACTTTTTCATATACAAATACAATTTAAAAAGCCTCCCTAAAATTTAGGAAGGCTTTTTTATTTTTAAATTTATGCTAAATCGAAGCGGTCCAAGTTCATTACCTTATCCCATGCGGCAATAAAGTCATGAACGAATTTTGTTTTGGCATCATCACATGCATATACTTCTGCAAGTGCACGCAATTCAGAATTTGAACCAAATATTAAATCAACTCTTGTGCCTGTCCATTTTACTTTTCCAGTAGCTCTATCGCTGCCTTCAAATATATATTGATGAGCATCGGCTGCCTTCCATGTAATACTGAAGTCAATTAAATTGGCAAAAAAATCATTACTTAATACACCTGGCTTACTTGTAAATACACCATGCTTGGAGTTATCGAAGTTGGTATCTAGAACTCTTAAGCCTCCTAGCAATACTGTCATTTCAGGAGCCGTTAAATGTAATAACTGTGATTTATCAACAATCATATCTTCTGGAGATAACATGGTGCGAGGTTTGATATAATTTCTAAAACCATCTGCAATAGGTTCTAAGACTGCAAAAGATTCTACATCAGTATCTGCTTCTGTAGCGTCTGTTCTACCTGCTGTAAATGGAACTTTCACATCATGTCCTCCGTCTTTCGCTGCTTTTTCAATGGCTGCTGCCCCACCTAATACGATTAAGTCTGCAAGTGAAACTTGCTTTTCTTTATTCGCTGTATTAAATTCTTTTTGAATAGCTTCTAATGCATCTAATACTTTAGATAATTGTGCAGGATTATTTGCAGCCCAAAACTTTTGTGGTGCTAAACGAATACGTGCTCCATTGGCGCCACCACGTTTATCAGATCCACGGAAAGTAGAAGCTGATGCCCAAGCTGCAGCAACTAATGCTGAAACAGAAATACCGCTTGCTAAAATTTTTGATTTTAATGTAGTAATATCTGATGCATCAATTAATTTATGATTCACTGCAGGTAAAGGATCTTGCCAGATTAAAATTTCTGCTGGCACTTCTGTTCCTACATAACGAGAACGAGGTCCCATATCACGATGTGTTAATTTAAACCAAGCTCTTGCAAATGCATCTGCAAATTGATCTGGGTTTTCATAAAATCTTTTTGAGATAGGCCCATAAGCAGGGTCTACTCTTAATGCGATATCGGTGGTTAACATGGTGGGTGCATGTTTCAATGAAGGATCATGTGCATCAGGCACTGTGCCAGCACCCGCACCCGCCTTAGGTTTCCACTGATGCGCTCCTGCAGGGCTTTTTGTTAATTCCCACTCAAAGCCAAATAAGTTTTCAAAATAATTATTACTCCATTTAGTAGGTGTAGTTGTCCATGCGCCTTCTAAACCTGAAGTAATGGTATTCACTCCATTTCCAGAATTCAAAGTATTCTTCCATCCTAAACCTTGTTCTTCAATACCTGCAGCGGCTGGTTCTTTACCCACATATTTTCCTGGATCTGCAGCACCATGTGTTTTACCAAATGTATGTCCACCTGCAATTAAGGCAACTGTTTCTTCATCATTCATGGCCATACGCGCAAATGTTTCACGAATATCTCTTGCTGATGCAATAGGATCGGGATTGCCATTAGGCCCTTCTGGGTTTACATATATTAAACCCATTTGAACCGCTGCTAATGGATTTTCTAAATCACGGTCGCCACTATATCTTTTATCGCCTAACCACTCACGCTCTGCACCCCAATACACATCTTCCTGTGGTTCCCAAACATCGGCACGACCCCCTGCAAAACCAAAGGTTTTAAAGCCCATCGATTCTAGAGCGCAGTTACCTGCCAGTATCATTAAATCGGCCCAAGATAATTTTTGACCATACTTCTTTTTAATAGGCCATAACAATAAACGGGCTTTATCTAAATTGGTATTATCGGGCCAGCTATTTAAAGGAGCGAATCTTTGCATACCTGCTCCTCCACCACCACGACCATCGGTAGTTCTATAAGTTCCTGCACTATGCCATGCCATACGAATAAAGAAAGGTCCGTAATGACCGTAATCGGCAGGCCACCAATCTTGTGAAGTAGTCATTAAGTCTACTATATCTTTCTTCACTGCTTTTAAATCTAATGATTTGAAAGCTTCTGCATAATTGAAAGAAGCGTCCATTGGATTAGTTAAAGAAGAATGTTGGCGTAAAATATT
>CANCRC010000169.1 GCA_947380435.1 Chitinophagaceae bacterium | reverse complement strand
AATGAAGCGCCAAGACTAAGAAGTGGTATACATGATAGCGAAATGGAAGATGCGGCCTGGGGTCGTGTGAAAGAAAGAATGTATGCCATTTGTGATTTGGCTTCTGAAAAAGGAGTAGGTATTTTAATAGATGCTGAAGAAACTTGGATACAAGATCCTATTGACAGATTAGCCATTGAACTAATGGCAGAGTATAATAAAGAGAAAGTAGTGGTGTATAATACTTATCAATTATATAGAAACGACCGCTATCATTTTTTACAGTTGTCACTTAAAATTGCTAAAGAAAAAAATTTCAAACTAGGTGCGAAGCTTGTTCGCGGTGCCTATATGGAAAAAGAAAGAATACGCGCTAAAGAACATGGTGAGGCATCTCCTATACATTTAGACAAAGAAGCCACCGATAAAGATTTTGATGACGCAGCAGCATTTTGTATTCAAAACAAAGAAACTATTTCATTCATTCTTGCCTCACATAATGAGCAAAGTAATTTGAAAATTGCACAACTCATGAGCGAAAAAGGCATTGCTGCTGGTGATCCACATGTGCATTTTTCTCAATTATATGGAATGAGCGACCCCATTAGTTTTAATATGGCTAAAGAGGGGTATAATGTGAGCAAATACCTGCCTTTTGGGCCTATTAAGGATGTGATTCCTTATTTAATGAGAAGGGCAGAGGAAAATTCAAGCGTCAATGGTCAAACCAGTAGGGAGCTGCTTTTCATAAGGCAAGAACTGGCGCGCAGGAAGGCCAAAAAATGATTTCTAGATAAAAGGTATTGGTTGTAAATTGCACTATGCAACAATACTTGAATTTACTACAACACGTTATTGACAAAGGGGCTGAAAAGACCGATAGAACTGGAACTGGTACCAAAAGTTGTTTTGGATATCAGATGCGTTTTAATTTGGCAGAAGGCTTTCCCATGGTAACCACCAAGAAGCTACACTTGAAAAGTATTATTTACGAATTACTTTGGTTTTTGAATGGCGATACAAACATTAAATATTTAAATGAGAATGGGGTTCGTATATGGGACGAGTGGGCCGATAAAAATGGTGATCTAGGTCCGGTCTATGGAAAACAGTGGAGAAGTTGGGAAGGGGCGAATGGCGTAGTGATTGACCAAATTTCAGAATTAATTGAACAAATAAAAAAGACACCTGATAGTAGAAGACTCATTGTAAGTGCTTGGAATGTGGGTGATTTATCTAAGATGGCTTTAATGCCTTGTCATAATATGTTTCAATTTTATGTGGCCGATGGAAAATTAAGTTGTCAATTGTATCAACGCAGTGCCGATGTATTTTTAGGCGTACCTTTTAATATTGCTTCTTATGCATTACTTACTATGATGATTGCTTCAGTTTGTGGTTTAGAATACGGAGACTTCGTCCATAGTTTTGGCGATGTGCATTTGTATAATAATCATGTGGAGCAAGCAAACTTGCAATTGTCAAGAAAACCTTTTCCACTTCCTACTATGAAAATTAATAAAGAAGTAAAAGATATTTTCTCTTTTCAATTCTCTGATTTTACTTTAGAGCATTATGAAGCACATCCTAGCATTAAAGCACCGGTGGCTGTTTAAAATAATATAAATGAATATAACCCTTGTAGTAGCTGCTTCTGAAAATAATGCCATTGGTTTAAACAATCAATTATTATGGCATTTGCCAAAGGATATGCGCTTTTTTAAAAACACTACCTGGGGTATGCCTATATTAATGGGGCGAAAAACTTTTGAGTCCATGGGTAGTAAGCCTTTAAATGGAAGATTGAATATTATTATTACGCGTAATAAAAATTGGGTAAGTGAAGACGTGACTGTGGTGCATACCATGGAAGAAGCTATAGCACTAGCTACAAAATTTAGTTATAATGAATTATTAGTCATTGGTGGTGGTGAAATTTACGAGATGGCCTTACCACTAGCACAAAAAATTTGGTTGACAAGAGTACATACAACTATTGAAGGTGATGTTTATTTTCCTACATTAAATGCAGATTGGGAATTGGTAAGCAGTACCCAAAACGCACCAGATGAAAAACATAAATTTTCTTTTGACTTTGAATGTTGGAAAAGAAAATAACATGCCTTATACATTTCCATTTACCTTATTTAACTATTTCAAATACTATTTTAATGCTTCCAATGGGAAAGGGCATGGAGTGCATTCTCCATTTGTATATAGTTTTATTCGTTCCGTCTTAAATAATAAAGAGCTTAGGCAAGAGCCAGCGTATGCTAATAAATACAGTGCTTTAGTAAATTCTATGATAGCTTATTATAAGCCAGTAGCTGTAATGGAATTGGAAGCCTCGCCTTCAAGCATAGCAAAGGTTTTAGAAGAGATAGAAAATATAGATACCATTGGACTATTATATATAAAGCAAATTAAAAATGCAGAAGACTTAACAAACTATTTTAATGCTGCTTTAAAAAAACTAAATACACAGAGTATTTCAATTTTTGAGGGCATACATGATAGTAAAGAAATGGAAGCTAGTTGGGATATAATAAAACTGCATTATGATGTTAAGCTTACTATTGATTTATATAAATTAGGTATTGTATTTTTTAGACAAGAACAATTAGAGAAAGAAAACTTTATCATCCGCTTTTAAACTATTTATACATTGCTACCTAACTCGTTCATATCATCTTTAAAAGGCTTACCTGGTTTCGATGAACAGGCATTTATACAAACGCATGCGTTAAAGGAGTCGATTACTTCTATAAGAATAAACACCCAAAAATCATTTAAAGAAAATGCTTCTTCTTTTTTTGAACAGGCAAGTCCTATACCTTGGTGTGCTGATGGATTCTATTTAAAAGAGCGCCCCTTATTTGTACTTGATCCCTTATGGCATGCAGGGGCTTATTATGTGCAAGAAGCCAGTAGTATGTTTTTGCATCATGCCTTAGAACAAATTGCACCTAATCCTGGCCCAATGCATGTTTTAGATTTATGCGCAGCGCCAGGGGGTAAGACCAGTTTACTTGCTAACTATTTTCAAAAGGGTTTAGTAGTAGCCAATGAAACTATTAAAAATAGAAATGCCATTTTGGTAGAGAATACTACTAAGTGGGGAGCTGATAATATTGTAGTAACACAGAACGATCCTTCTCATTTTAAAGCATTGCCTCAGTTTTTTGATATTGTATTAATTGACGCGCCTTGCAGTGGGAGTGGTTTATTTAGAAAAGACCCAGATGCTATTGAGCACTGGAGTATTGATGCAGTGCAGCATTGTAGTGTAAGGCAGTCGCGTATAATTGATGATAGTATTGATTGTTTAAAGGAAGGGGGTTATTTAATTTATTCTACCTGTTCTTATTCAATGCAAGAAGATGAAAATATTTTAGATAAAATAGCTTCAATAGAAGGAATGAAAAGTATTGAATTAAATATTGAAGATGCTTGGAATATTATTAGAAGCGAAAGTCCAATACATCAGTTAAATGGTTACAGGTTTTATCCCGACAAAGTAAAAGGGGAGGGTTTCTTCTTAGCGGTTTTTAAAAAAGAACTTTCTACTAGTAACGCTTATTATGACTCTTCTTTTGTAACCACTGCCATTACAAAAAAAGAAACAGAGGTCTTGAATGCACATTTTTCTTTGCCTGAAGATTATTATTTTATCAATCATCAAGAAAATATTATTGCTTTAGCATT
>CANCRC010000168.1 GCA_947380435.1 Chitinophagaceae bacterium | reverse complement strand
TCAATATATTTTCAATTAGCTTTATTTTTTCTACATGGTCTTTGAATGCTATCAATTCCCATTTACCCTTAATCGCTTTTTGAAGAAATGCATTACAGGCTTCTAAAAACTCAACTAAGAATTCTGTTTTTGTAGAGTAAAGCTTTTCTAAATCGGTTTCATAGTATTCAAAATAAGGGGCTCTTTTATAACAGGTTTTAAGGGCCTTGAAATGTTGAGCCTGCCAAGGTGCATCATAGGCAATGCGAATATCTTGGATGGCTGTTTTCTGGTCTCTACCACCTACGATAGGTATGGTTAAGGGTAAAGGCCCTTGAGCACTTAAAATGACCATTTTATTTTTGAAACTCATTTTAGTAAAAGGCGCATGGCTGTCAAAACAAACTTGATTTGCTTTATAGAGTAATTCTATAAAGCAAATGTTTCCAAAATATTGATAATCGGTTACTAGCATGTCTTAACAAAAACTTATGTAAATATATTTTTACAATCTCCAATTAACTAATAATTTTATATAAATCTTTACATGAAGCCCATAAACTATCTATTTCTAGCTTGTATATTATTGCTAACTGCCTGTGCCGCACCTAAGAACTTAGAATTTAAAGGTATTGAGTCATTGAAAATAGAAAAAGCAAGCTTTGGCAAGAATATTTTTATTGCCTCCTTTGCATATCATAATCCCAATAATTTTAACCTTGTTATCAATAAGTTGGATTGTGCAGTTTATATCAATAACGAGTTTTTTACCCAATACAAAATAGATTCTAATTATGCTATTGCTGCCAATGCTAATTTTGCATTACCTGCAAAAATGGAAGTAGATTTATCGCTATTATTAAAAAATAGTGTGGATATACTTTTCAATAAACCTATGAAAATTGGAATTAAAGGAAATGCGACTATTTCAAAAGGCATGTTCACTAAAACGGTTCCAATTGAATTTGAGACAAGTCAGAAATTAAATTTAAGAGAAGCAATCTTAAAATAGATTAGTTGTAAATTATTTAGCTTCTTATAAATAATAAATTTATTTAGACTCTAAATATTCCAAGTACTAGGACTTTCTCTCCACTGCATTAAAGTTTCTTGGGTTTTAGTATCCACTTCCCCCTTCTCTACTGCTAAGTCAATTAAGCTAGTATAATTGGTTAATGAATAATAAGGTACGCCAGCTGTTTTAAAGGCTTCGTCTGCTAAAGCAAATCCATAATTAAATATGGAAACCATACCCACTACTTCTAATCCTGCATTTCTTAAAACATCTACTACTTGTAAACTACTTTTACCTGTAGAGATTAAATCTTCAATGACTAAAATTTTATTAGTTGTAGCGTAAGCGCCTTCTATTTGATTGCCTAGTCCATGTTCTTTGGGTTTCGGTCTAACGTATATATAAGGAAGTTTTAATTGATCCGCTGCCATCGCACCCCAAGGAATACCAGCTGTGGCCACACCGGCTAACATATCAGCCCCTTCAAATTTTTCAAATATAACATTGCACATTTCACTTTTAATAAAATCTCTCACATAAGGGAAGGATAAAACCTTTCTATTATCACAATAAATAGGACTTTTCCAGCCACTTGCCCATGTAAATGGATTATTTGGGCTTAATTTTACAGCACCTACTTGAAGTAGTTTTTCGGCAACGGCTTTCTGATTTGTCATGGGTATCATTTCTTGCTGCAAATTTAAAGTCAAATTGCTAGATTCACTTCAGGATTTACTAAATACTATACACATTTTTATGCCCAAACAAATATTAGCAGCAGGTGGCCTTGTAACCAATGCGGAAGGTGAAATTTTATGGATATTTAGAAGAGGGTGCTGGGATTTACCGAAAGGGAAATTAGACGAAGGCGAAACCATACAAACTTGTGCCATTAGAGAAGTGGAGGAAGAAACGGGCATTCACAATATCAAATTACATGAACTCTTAAAATTCACGAACCATACTTATTTTGATAAATATTTGCAAGAGGAAGTAGTTAAACGCACTTATTGGTTCCATATGACTATTGCAGATAAGCAAGAAGGCAGTCCTCAAACTACAGAAGATATAGAAAAAATTGAATGGCATTCATTAGCAACCGCTAGAAAATGTTTAGAACAAACTTATCCAACTATAATAGAAGTAATAGAAGCTTACAGGTTAAAGATAAATGCTTAACGGAATTTACTCTTTAATCAAAATAGTAGATCGTAAAATATTAAAAGTTTTTGAACTTATTTATTCAAACTTTTAATAACCGCTTCTGGTAAGAAAGGAGAAGCATCTCCCCCGTTTCTAATAATATCTCTTACAATAGTAGAAGCTACTGAAGTATATTTAGGCTCGCCTGTTAAAAAAATTGTTTCAATATGTCTATCCATGGTGCGATTCGCATCGGCAATGGTTTTCTCATATTCAAAATCACTTACATAACGAATACCTCTTAAAATAAATTTAGCACCAATTGATTGACAAAACTTTACAGTGAGTCCGTCATAAATAGCAACTTCTACCTGTGGTTGATTCTTATATATTTCTTCAAACCATTGTTTTCTTTGGTCTGCGGTAAACATTGGATTCTTGGATGCATTAATACCAATACCTACCACTACTTTATCAAATAAGGGTAAGGATCTATCAATGATATCGATATGACCTAAGGTTACAGGATCAAAAGTTCCAGGAAATAAGCAGATTCTTTGCATGGCTTAAAAGTAAGAAAATAGTTAGGAAAAAAGAGATTAAGACTAATTAACTAATTAAGAAGGGTTGGATCTACCTGTTAAAAGGTATAAACAAGCCATTCTAACGGCTACCCCATTTTCAACCTGGTCTAAAATGATAGAGTGTGGGCTATCTGCCACATTACTATCTATTTCGACACCTCTATTAATTGGGCCAGGGTGCATAATGACTATTTCTTTATTAAGCTTATCTAGTCTATTTTTAGTGATACCATATGCTAGGTTATATTCTCTTAAAGAAGAGAATAAAGGCTGATTTTGCCTCTCTAATTGAATTCTAAGCACATTGGCTACATCACACCAAGCTAGTGCTTTGTCGATATTGTATTCCACTTGCACATCCATGGCTTTTTGCAAATAAGTAGGTATTAAAGTAGGCGGCCCTGAAACCATTACTTCTGCACCCATTTTCTTGAGTAAATAAATATTACTTAATGCAACCCTGCTATGCATGATATCTCCGATGATGGCCACTTTTAAACCCGCTAATTTTCCCGTTTTTTCTTGCATGGAAAAGGCGTCTAATAAAGCCTGTGTAGGATGCTCATTAATTCCATCTCCTGCATTGATAATGGCTGCGTCTATATGTTTGGCTAAATAATGTGGAGCTCCAGAAGCGCTATGGCGCATGACCACCATATCCACTTTCATGCTAAGAATATTATTGACTGTATCAAGCAATGTTTCACCTTTGGCTGCAGAGGAACTTGAAACAGTGAAATTCACTACGTCCGCAGACAAGCGTTTTTCAGCTAGTTCAAAGGAAATTCTGGTTCTTGTTGAATTCTCGTAAAAAAGATTCACAATCGTAACGTCTCTTAAAGTGGGAACTTTTTTAACGGGTCTTTGTAAAACTTCTTTGAATTGAGTAGCGGTAGATAAAATAAGTTGGATATCCTCAGTTTTGAGGTCCTTGATACCAAGAAGATGTTTGGTAGTTAGTGCCATTAAAAAACA
>CANCRC010000167.1 GCA_947380435.1 Chitinophagaceae bacterium | reverse complement strand
TGCAGATAAATTAGAAATGGTGGGCGAGAAAGTAGATTTGAATAGTATTAAAAATACCATTCAAAATGATATGGAAGGCTTTAGCAAAAGAGCGCAATCTTGGGGCAGTGATTTATACAATAGAAATAAAGGAACGAATAATTCGAATGCATCAAATCATGAGGGAACGGCGTCAACAACCAATAATCAAGATGCTTATAGTTCTACAGAGAAGAGAAAAGGGTTATTGTATTTTATAGGTAGAATTATTACTGTATGCATTAAGGGCTTTGTGTATTTTATTTTAGCTATTGTAGGCATCACATTATTAGCTGCTCTATTTGGAATAGGTGCTGCAGCTACAGCCTTATTGCCTTTAAAAAAATTCTTAATAGAAGATGGATCACAAACACTCTACGCAGTGGGAGCAATTTTACTTTTTGTTTGGGTACCAATTATAGGAATAGTTACTGCTGTAATTAGAAAAATTGCAGGATTTAAAAAAGCAAATGTATGGGTGAGATCTAGCTTCTGGGCCTTATGGATTGTGGGTTGGGTAATGATTATATTTTTTCTAAGTAGTGTACAAAATAGTTTCTCTAGACATAATCTACCTGCAGAGCAAAGTATTGCTTTAACCAATCCTAGCATTGATTATTTAGAAATCACGGCAGCACCAAAAATGAAATATTATGAAAATCATTGGTTTCAAATTGAACCATTTCAAGGATTCTCTGATGAAGACACAGTATATGTAAGAAATTTACGCATTAGAATTATTCAATCCTTAAATGATAGTTTTCAAGTTAGAATTGTGAAACTAAGTAATGGTAAGAATGTTCAAAATGCCAATGAGTTAGCTAGTAAAATAAACTTTGAACTGAAACAAGAAGATAGTGTAGTGTATTTAGATAAAGGCATTGGTATTAATAAAACCGATAAATTTAGAAACCAACATATTATAATGACCATTGCAGTACCTATTGGCAAACGTATTAAAATTACCAATAAAGGTTGGTCACAAACTAATGTGAATATTAATGGAAGAGGTATGAGAATGGGTACGATTGATCGTATTTCATCTGATGAATGGTTTGATGAATGGAGTGAACCTTGGGATAATGAATCTTATCCTTTTGAAAAAGGGGTTGAATATAAAATGACAAAAACTGGTCTAGTCAACATAAGTCCTTTAGAAGAGGAGTCAAATGATTATAAAACAATGCCTGATGGAAAGACCGATAAAGAAATTCAATTACAAAAATTGAAGCAAGAAAGAGAAGCTATTAAAAATGATATTAAGAAATTAAAAGAAGAGGAACTACAGAAAGAAAAAATTAAAACGGAAAAAGTAAGCATTCCCGGAAAAGATAAGGTGGGCAATTCTAATTTTGATAATATCAATAAAATAGGCAAGGCAGCTGGTAAATTATCCGACTTACAGTGGGTATTAGACAGATTCACCCACTAGGCTTTCCTTTCAGTTTCTTTTTTGATTATATTTGAGAAAATTTAATTGAAATGAGCGAAGCCTTAAATACTCCCTTTACACAAAAACATATTGCACTAGGCGCTAAAATGGCGCCTTTTGCTGGTTATAATATGCCTATTAGCTATACAGGTATTAATCTAGAGCATGCTGCAGTAAGAAACCATGCAGGTGTATTTGATGTAAGCCATATGGGTGAATTTATAGTAAGAGGTCCCGATGCCTTGGATTTAATTCAAAGAGTCACTACCAATGATGCCTCTGTTTTAGAAGATGGCAAGGCGCAGTATAGTTGTTTACCCAATACAACAGGTGGTATTGTAGATGATTTATTAGTGTACTGTGTAGAGAAGCATAAGGTATATATGTTAGTGGTGAACGCTTCTAATATTGAAAAAGATTGGAATTGGATTAGTAGTTATAATACCAAAGGCGTAGAGATGCATAATATAAGTGCAAAGACTGCACTACTAGCGGTGCAAGGCCCAAAGGCTGCAAAAATTATTCAGACTTTAACAAGTATGGATGTATTAAATATGCCTTATTATAGTTTTGCAAAAGGAGAAATGTTGGGTATTGATAATGTACTTATAAGTGCCACAGGTTATACAGGTGCAGGAGGAGTGGAAATTTATTTTGAAGACATTAACGATAATGCCAATAAAATTTGGGACGCTATATTTGAAGCAGGTGCTGCCGATGGCATTCAACCCATTGGTTTAGGTGCCCGCGATACCCTTCGATTAGAAATGGGTTTTTGTTTATACGGAAATGATATTGATGATACCACTAGTCCAATGGAAGCGGGTTTGGGATGGATTACCAAATTCACCAAAGATTTTACCAATAAAGAAAGCTTACTTGCACAAAAAACAAATGGAGTTTCTAAAAAATTAGTAGGCTTTGAAATGATTGACCGTGGTATACCTAGACATTATTATGAAATTAAAGATGCAGCAGGTAAACTAATAGGTTCAGTGACTTCAGGCACGCAGGCGCCTAGTTTAGGCAAGGCTATTGGTATGGGCTATGTAGCTACTGAGTTTTCTAAAGCAGGTACTGAAATTTATATTGATATTAGAAATACTTTAGTAAAAGCGCAGGTGGTGAAGTTTCCTTTTAAATAAGATTTGCGTTCGTTATTGATCTTATAATTATTTACATTTATTTATACCCTTTTTCATTGGGGTAAATACTGTGTTTTTGTTTTCTTACTATTTGCAATTTTGTGTCTTAACAAATTAATTAGTATGAAAGCAATTAAAAACAAAGTCCAACTCATTGGCCATTTAGGAGCCGATCCGGAATTTAAAATTTTAAAGGAAAGTCAATTGGCCAATATGCGTTTGGCAGTGAATGATCGTTACAAAAATGCCAAAGGAGAATGGGTGGATGAAACGCAGTGGTTTAGTTTAGTAGCCTGGTCAAAGCTGGCCATATTTGCTGAAAAATATTTACTCAAAGGCAGTGAAATTGCGGTAGAAGGGCGTCTTCTTACAAAGGCGTACACCGATAAAAATGCTATCAAAAGAGTAAGCACCGATATTATTGTTTCAGATATTTTGATCTTATCCCAAAAGAACGCTGTAGCCAAAGAATTAGTCTAATAAAAAATGAAGGTTTTGTATATTTGTGCATTATGACAACTGCAGCAAAGACAAAACCTTCTTTACATACCGTTCTAACACCTCAGCTTTTAGATTTATATGATTTAAAAGATAGTATCGTTGTTATCATCGATGTTTTTAGAGCTACTTCCACCATGGCCACTGCCCTATATAATGGAGCGAGTAAAATTATACCGGTGGATACACCCGAACTTTGTATTGAAGTAGGTAAGCAAACAGGGGGCGTGACAGCGGGTGAAAGAGACGGAAAAATTATTCCAGGTTTATCTTATGGAAATTCTCCTTCAGAATATCCAAGAGATTTTATTGAAAATAAAATTTTAGTCATTACTACTACTAATGGGACTAAATTATTACACCTTGCCTTAAAGCAAGGCGCGAAAGATATTATTACAGGGTCCTTTCCTAACTTAAGCAAGGTAGTAGAATATTTAAAAGAACAAAATGCACCGGTCATTTTAGGATGTTCTGGTTGGAAGAACCGTTTTAATATTGAAGATGTCTTATTTGCAGGAGCCGTGATAGAAGAAATTAAGGATAATTTTGATATACACTGTGATAGTAGCTTTATGGCGAATCAATTATACAATCAACAAAAAAATGATTT
>CANCRC010000166.1 GCA_947380435.1 Chitinophagaceae bacterium | reverse complement strand
ATAAATACAGTCATCTCGGCTACAAATCCGCTGAAGCCTGGTAGGCCTAAAGAACATAAACCTGCAATCACAAATACGGTAGAGATAAAAGGCATGGCTTTTAATAATCCACCCAACTGTGCCACCATTCTAGTATGTGTTCTGGAATAGATCATACCAATAGCGGCGAAGAATAAGGCAGTCATTAAACCATGAGATACCATTTGAATGACTGCACCGTTAATAGAAGTTTTATTTAACATACCAATACCTAGTATCACAAATCCGCAGTGACTAATGGAAGAGTAAGCATTGATGTATTTTAAATCGGTTTGCATCATGGTGGCGAATGCACCATAAATAATGGCAATGGTTGCTAGTAAAATAATGATCCATGAATAACTATGCGCTGCATCGGGCATTAAAGCGGCCATACGTAAACAACCATAGCCACCTAGTTTCATAGAAATACCTGCTAAAAACATAGAAGCTGCTGTAGGCGCCGATGCGTGACCATCGGGTACCCAAGTATGAAAAGGAAATAAAGCAGCAAAGATGCCAAAGCCTAAGAATAAAAATGGGAAGAAGAATTTTTGAACACCTAGGCTCATACCCATCTTACCTATTTGCACCATATCAAAAGTATGCGTGTTATAATAGATACCCATTAAGCCCACAAATACTAAGGCAGAGCCTGCCATTAACATTAAGGCTAGTTTCATAGCGCTATTTTCTTTTCTCCCACTACCCCAAATACCTATTAATAAGAACTTAGGAATAACGGCTACTTCTAAAAAGAAAAATAATGTAAATAAGTCTAAAGAGATAAAGAACCCATAAGCACCCATGCTTAATAATACCAATAAGAAAAAGTATTCCTTGCTTAGTTTTTCCATGGTCCATGAAACCAGTATGCCTGCCACCACAATAAGGGAGGTTAATAAAATCATGGCAAGTGCGATACCATCTATACCTATATGGTAATTAATATTTAATGCTTTAAACCAAACAGTATTGGTTTCAAATAAATGCGTAGCGGTATTGCCTGCAGCTCTTTGATCCATATACAATTTCAATAACCAGCTAGCCGTTCCTAATTGCGCTAAAGAGCCCGCTAGTCCAATAACTCTTATTTGCGCTAATTGCTTACTCAATAAAATGAGCAGAGCAGTAAGCAAGGGTAATAAGATTAATAAAGATAAATTCATATAAATATTTTATTTCCAGATATAAATAAATAATACCGATAAGGCCAATACACCACCAAAGAAGTACAAGGCATAGTTTTGAACCTTACCCGATTGCAAGCCTTTAATTGCTGTTGAAATTTTTGCAGTGGTACTAGCTAATAATAAGATAAAACCATCTACTATATTTCTATCTGCCCAAGCAATAGGTTGTCCTATGAGTGGGAAGACAATTTTTTTAGTGATAAACAAATACAATTCATCTACATAAAACTTTTTATAAGCGGCTCTGTAAAAGCCACCAAATACAGCTACTGCTTTATCTGATTTTGTATTTTCTTTTTTATAAAAACTTGCAGACAGTAAAATAGCAATAATAGATAATGCCACAGGAGCAATAGAAAATACCATATCAATATGTGTTTCCAAGGCAGCACCATCAGATGTGATAAATTGAGAGAAAGGAATGAAACCTACACCCACAGCACAAGCAGCTAGAATAATTAAAGGAAGTTTCATAGTCCAAGTTCCTTCGCCATGGTCGTGCGCATCGTCATGGCCAGCACTATGTGCTTTTGCAGGGGCTTCCTTGCTCCAGAAAATATTAAAATATAAACGGAACATATAAAAACTTGTAAGCGCTGCTGTAAATAAGGCAACACCATAAATTAATTTATTCTCATGAAAAGCGGCAGTTAGTATTTCTTCCTTGCTAAAAAATCCTGCAAAAGGAGGAATACCAGCAATAGCCAAACAAGCAATTAAAAAGGCAGCATGTGTGATGGGCATTAATTTTCTTAATCCACCCATATCTTTCATTTCATTGCTATGCACCATATGTATCACCGAGCCTGCGCCTAAGAATAATAAACTTTTAAAGAAGGCATGCGTAAATAAATGAAACATAGAAGCCATAAAGCCTAATCCATTTTCTCCACCATTTTTTGAAATACCTAAGGCAAACATCATATAACCAATTTGTGACATGGTAGAATAAGCGAGTACTCTTTTAATATCGGTTTGTGTACATGCAATGACCGCAGCAAGCAATGCCGAAAATGCACCCACATAAGTAACAATGGTTAAGGCTGCGTCATCCATAGAAAATACTGGAAACAATCTAGCTACTAAATACACACCCGCTACTACCATGGTAGCAGCGTGAATTAAAGCCGATACTGGAGTAGGGCCTTCCATGGCATCGGGCAACCAAATATGCAAAGGAAACATAGCCGACTTTCCTGCACCACCCATAAATATTAATGTGAGTCCCCAAGTAAGCATACTAGCCCCTAAAAAGCTAGCACTGGTTATGCTTAAAAATTCAGGAGACTGAGCTGAAGTAAATTTTTGAATTAATAAACCAATATCTAATGTACCTCCGTAGAAGCCCATAATCATAATGCCTATTAAAAAACCTAAATCGGCAAAGCGTGTTACAATAAATGCTTTTTTAGAAGCTGCTACAGCTGAAGGTTTATTAAAGTAGTAACCAATTAATAAAAAACTAGATACACCCACTAATTCCCAGAACATATACACTTGGAAAATATTAACGGATAATATTAAACCCAACATAGAGAAGGTAAATAAAGATAAGAAAGCATAATAAGTAGCAAAGCGCTCTTCGCCCTTCATATAGCCCAAACTAAATACATGCACCATTAAAGAAACAGAAGTCACAACAATAAGCATCATGACTGAAATAGGATCAACTATCACACCCATATCAATAGAGACATTGGGGCTAAACTGTAACCAAGTATATTTTAAAGCAATAATTTTTTGATAAATGCCATTTACTTTTCCATCAACAAAGAAATATTGCTTAGCAGCTACAAAAGAAAGAATCGTAGAAGTAAGTAAAGAAGCAGTAGAAATAATACCTGCTGTTTTAGCAAAGTATTTGCGTCCGAATAAACCTAGTACTACAAAAGTAGCTAGAGGTAATAAAGGAATCCAAAGTATATATAAGTAGTTTGACATAATTAAAATTTCATTTCTGTTGCATCGTCTACATCAATAGATTGATGACTGCGATATAAATTAATGATAATGGCAATGGCCACTGCGGCTTCCGCTGCTGCAATGGTGATGATAAATAAAGAAAAGAATAAACCATCTAGTTTATCGGGGAATAAATATTTATTAAAAGCAACAAAATTAATATTCACGCTATTAAGCATAAGCTCAATAGACATTAACATAGTAATTAAGTTTCTTCTTGTAAATAAACCATACATGCCTATAAAAAATAGGGCAGTGCTTAGAAAAAGTATATGGGTTAAGGGTACTTCATTCATAGTATTAATCCTCCTTTTTGTTTAGGTGAACAATCTCGGCACTTGTAGGCTTCATGGCAATTACAATACAGCCTACCATGGCAGCTAATAATAACATACTCACTACCTCAAAAGGTAAAATAAAACCATGTGAAGTAGTGCTTAGCATTTGAGTACCAATTTCACTTACACTGGTATTAAAAGGTTGTGCCGATATAGTATTGAATCCGTAATGATTGATTAAATTAAAAGTAAAAGCAGTGCCTAGCAAAGCAGCCAATGCTGAAAAAATAATTTT
>CANCRC010000165.1 GCA_947380435.1 Chitinophagaceae bacterium | reverse complement strand
AAATCATTCCTTAATCCAATATCTTATATCGTAGAAGGTAATTCTGAAATGGTTTTGGGCAAGAACATGAATCATTTAAATACTTTACAATCTACTTCACCAGAGGCTATGGTTGTTTGGCATAATAATATTCAAAAATTAGCAGAGCGTACAAGACTAGGTATTCCTATTACACTAGCTACCGATCCAAGACATGGTGTGCCCAATGCACCTGGTGCAAGTATTTATAGTCCTTTCTTTTCTAGCTGGCCTTCTACTTTGGGTTTAGCTGCTACAAGAGACAGTAATTTAGTACGCGCTTTTGGTGATATCGCCAGACAAGAATACAAGGCTTTAGGTTTTAGATTAACCTTATCTCCCATGGCCGACTTAGCCACAGAGCCAAGATGGGGTAGAATTAATGGAACATTTGGAGAAGATGCCGAACTAGCTGCTACCATGACTAAGGCATACATTTTAGGTTTTCAAGGAGATACCATTAATGAGAATACGGTGGAGTGTATGGTAAAACATTTTTCGGGCGGAGGTCCGCAAGAAGATGGACGTGATGCGCATTTCCCTCCAGGCCATCAAGCATACAAAGGTGGTAATTTTAATTATCATTTAATTCCTTTTGTAAAAGGTGCATTTGCTGCAGGGGCTGCGCAAGTAATGCCTTATTATGGAATTCCCATGGGGCAAACTAGCGAGAATGTTGGCTTTGGTTATAATAAAGATATTATCACAGGTTTATTAAGAAATACATACAAGTTTGAGGGCATTGTGTGTACCGATTGGGGTTTAGTAACTGACGCTAAAGTTTTTGGCTATACTTTAAAGCCAGCCGCTGCACATGGTGTTGAAAATTTAACGGCAAAACAAAGAATAGAAAAAATAATTAATGCAGGTTGTGATATGTTTGGTGGAGAGGCGCTTCCTAATTTAGTAATTGAATTAGTAAAAGAAGGAAAGATATCTGAAAAAAGAATTGACTCTTCTATGAGAAGAATTTTAAAAGAGAAATTTCGTTTAGGCTTGTTTGATCATGCTTATTTAGACCCTGCAGGTGTTAAAGTTATTAATAATAAAAGTTTTGCTGCTAAAGGAATTGAGGCACAACAAAAGTCTTTGGTTTTATTGAAAAATGACGCCAATATTTTACCATTAAAAGCGGGTGCTAAAATATTTTTAGAAGGTTTTAATAAAGAGGAAACTAAGGGCTATACTAATTTAGTAAATGATGCAGCTAGCGCCGATGTAATTGTTTTAAAAATTGGTACACCCGATAATGCAGGCAGTGAAAAATATATTTTACAAAGATTATTTAATCATGGCTCACTAGCATTTTCTGACAAAGAGGAAGCGCGCTTATTAAAAATTATTCAATCTAAGCCAACCATTACTGTTATTAACTTACAAAGACCAGCGGTGATACCTGGCATAAATAAATACTCTAAAGCCCTTATTGCCGATTTTTCCAGCCAGGACAATGTAATACTCGATTTAATTATGGGTAAGTTTAAGCCAACAGGTAAATTGCCTTTTGAATTACCATCTTCCATGGAGGAAGTGTTAAAACAAAAAGAAGATATGCCTTACGATACTAAAAACCCTTTGTACAAATTTGGAGCAGGGATAGGGTATGAGTAGTTTCAAAGTTGCCCGAAGGTGCAACTAACTTTTACCCTCAATCGAACTGTTCGGAATTCCCGAACAGTTCAATAACCGAGGATTACTCGGTAGTTCAAACTGAAGAAATTAGATAAAAGTCAACTGTCAAGGATTCCTTGACAGTTGACATCTTAAAATGCTTCATTTGTTACTTGTAATTCAGATTTCATCTTTTTTGACACCTATTTTTAAGGTATAAGTCAGAAAACGCATATTTCGACTCATATTTCGATACAAAATTATAATTTAGTTTATAAATTTATATATTTAGGTAGTAATACTACTTAAATTACAAAAAATATTGACAATATCAGTATTTTAGTTTAAATTTATCATTAAAATAGTAGTATGCTTACTGAAAATAGAACAAAAATAAACCAATTATTGTCAATAATCCCTCAGGATGTTGTGCTACAATCCTCATGGCTAATAAATGAGGGATACAGCCTTGACTTACAAAAATATTATAGAAAGAGTGGATGGTTAAAGTCTTTGGAAAACGGTGCCATGTATCGTAGTAAGAACCAGCCAGGTTATGAAGGCGGTGTTTATGCTTTACAAAAGCAATCAGGACTTTCAGTGCATCCTGGAGGTAGAACTGCACTTGCACTTCAAGGTAAAGCGCATTATATAGAATTGAACACTGCTCAAATATGGTTATTTGGTGGTGAAAAAGAAAGGCTACCCACTTGGTTTAGAAAGCATAAATGGAATCAAAATGTAAATTATAAAGCAAGTTCATTACTACCAAAGGAATTAGGTTTGACTGAATTCTCATTATCTAACTTTTCAATAAAAGTGTCGAGCCCAGCAAGGGCAATAATGGAGTGTTTATATTTAGCTCCTGAAAAATTTGATATCGTTGAATGCTATGAACTAATGGAAAATCTAAATAACCTTCGTCCCACAATAGTGCAAGAATTGTTAGAAGCCTGTACATCCATAAAAGTAAAAAGGTTATTTTTATTTATGGCTGAGAAACTGAATCATAGCTGGTTTAAACATTTAAATTTTTCTAAAGTTAATTTAGGAAAAGGTAAAAGAAGTCTTGTGAAGGAGGGTGTCTATATATCAAAATATCAAATAACAGTGCCTAAAACGCTTGCAAATAATGAGCAATAATAATTATCATAAACAAGTAGCTTTATTAATTAAAGTTATTCCTGAAATTGCTTTAGAACCTAGGTTTGCGCTACATGGAGGTACTGCAATTAATTTATTTGATAGAGATATGCCAAGACTTTCGGTAGATATTGACCTTACATATATTCCAATAGAGGATAGAGAAACTTCGTTTACTAATATTTCAGTAGCGCTAACTAATATAAAATCTAGAATTGAAAAAAGATTACAAGGAAGTAGAGTAGAGCATAAAGTTGAACTGCATAAACTATTAGTATCCAATAACGATGCAATGATTAAAATTGAAGTAAGCCAAATTGTTAGAGGTATTCTTGGTGCAGTCACAGAAAAGATACTTTGTAAAAAAGCACAAGAAAAATTTGATACTTTCTGTTCAATAAATATTGTTCCTAATGGACAATTGTATGGCGGAAAAGTTTGCGCTGCTATGGATAGGCAACATCCTCGTGATATTTTTGATGTAAAACAACTATTGCAAAGGGAGGGATTTACTCAGGAGATTAAAGAAGGTTTTCTTTTTAGATTACTTAGCTCTGATCGTTCAATACAAGATGTACTATTTCCAAATTTACAAGACCAGCGTTTGGCAATGACTAATCAATTTGCTGGCATGTCCGAGGAGCAGTTTAATTATGAGGAATATGAATTTGTAAGAGAGACAATGGTTAAAACTGTGCAAGCATCAATATCAGAGGCGGATAAATTATTTATCCTTGGCTTTAAAGATGTTATTCCCGATTGGTCAATCTATAATTTTGAGGCATATCCTTCTATTAAATGGAAGCTGCAAAATTTGGAGAAAATAATGACTACTAAGCCAGCAAAGCACAAAGAGCTGTATGATAGTTTGAAAAGGAAGTTGGATGCCATTTAAATTAAAGTAGAAACAAAAAAGCCTCTCATTTGCATGAGAGGCTTTGTAGCCTCAAACGGAGCGAGTTTGGAAGAATTTGCAGCTGATGTTAGGGCGATTTTAGCGGTTAAGTTATAATTATATTCTGGAGTTTATCATTTAAATGCATTAATTAAATAATATATAAATAATTACATTTTAATGTTTTATTA
>CANCRC010000164.1 GCA_947380435.1 Chitinophagaceae bacterium | reverse complement strand
ACTTGTTTGTATTATACCACCCCGTAGTTTGGTTTATTTTTGAGTACCCTTCTAAATATTGATTTTTATTTAGAGTGATTATTTTATTACTAGAATTAGTTGTTGTTGACTTTGAAGTTATTGTTATATTAGTAGAGTATGTAGCTGGGTATTTAAAGCTTATAATTTTTAATGATAAACTTGCTTGTGTAGTTGTTGAATCTAAACGATATACTTTTAAATTACTATCTAGTCTAGTTATTTCAATAGAGTATAAAATTCCAGCAGCCGGAATTTTTGAACTAACTGTAATAGTCAGAGGCAGTGTATCGATTACATTGAAGGTGCCAGTATCAAGATTGGTTGTGAATTTAATAGCTTCTTCTTGAACAACCACTATTGGTGGTGTAGCTGGTGTTGCAGGAACTTCTGTTTTGCTACACGCAAATAAAAATAGAAGACCCAAAGCAAAAATTACTCTTTTCATAGTTTAAGTTTTAACCTATCCTTTGGGGTAATTTAAAGTTAGATATAAAATCAATACTGAATATAATATAGAAATTATTTTGGTTTTATGCTATTTAAATATGGGTCAAATTGATAAAAATCTTGTTCAATAAATTGATCCCCAGTTCTTATAAAAACTGTTTTTGTCTTCAATTCACCTTGGAAATTTGTATTATCTATGTATGATACATCTTTAACTCCATCACCATTAAAATCAAATAGAACTAACCAGGGTTTCCAATGACCTGGCGTAGTTCCTTGTATCCTATTATTAGCATTAATATTAAAAGTAAATTTTGTTTTATCTAAAGAAAAGGAGCCGTCTTTATTTTGTAAGTATAAATTAAAATGATAATCATCATAACTAACAGAACTTGAAGAAATTATATCATTTAATCCATCATTGTTAAAATCTAAAACTCGATAATCGTGATTTACTCCTCGCTTCGAGACATTTGATAAATCATCTAAATAATACGGCAATTGGATAATTCCATTCTGATTAAACCTGCCTTTCCCTTGATTAATTAAAACTCTATTTTTTATATCAAAAGAAAGGTAGGTATCATATTTAGTAGACATTTCTGAACCACCTTCAATAATATCATTCCAACCATCCTTATTTACATCTGCAATTGTAATAATATCAGCACCGGCTGCTTGTGGCACATTGTCTCCAAATCCATTATCTGAAACTAATTTTGGATTAAAATAATCTACTGAAAAGTAAGCTACATTATTACCAAAGTATGGATAATTTGCAATACCCCATGATATATAAATAGTATTGCCAGTGGCGCTCACTAAATCTGGATATCCATCATTATTCAAATCACCAATGTCACCACTATGATTGTACATTAAATTTGGTGTGATATTAGTCAAATCTTTTAAATCATAACCACCTTTGCCATCAGAGAGTACTATCCTTATAGGTTGAAGCGGTCTTGGGCCATTATAATTCATTCCATCATCACCGCTATCATAAATAACAGCATCAGTGTATCCATCTTTATTTATATCATACGAAACAGACCTTCTTTGATTACCTCCAAAATATTGTAAAGATTTGTCATTAAATAATTTTTTATTTTCAAATGTTTTTGTTGATGGATTCCAAATTAACCATTGTGCATTATCAAAAGCTACTCCTGCATAGGAACCTGTCCCTGGATTAAAAATATCGATATATCCATCATTATTAAAATCTCCTGGAATTGTTTGAGACATAAAATTTGAATTAACTTGCCCATTACGTAGAATATTGAAATTACGCACTATAACATCCCACATCACTCCACAATCTCTCCAATAATTTATCTCATCTTTTTGTCTTAGTGAAACATTGACCTTATAACCCATAAACCTTCCCAATGGATTATTCACCACTGTTATAGATTTATTCAGCGAATTAGAGCTTGTTGATTTTGAGCTTACGGTTATAGATAATGAGTAAGAACCAGTTTTCTTTAGGCCAGGTATATTTAAACTTAAACTTGAAACATTTAAACTAGTATCTATCTTAAAAATTTGTTTAGAGCTGTCTGTCCAAGTAGTAATTATAGAATAAATAAAACCTGTCGACGGAATTTTAGAACTCACAGTTATTACTAGAGGTAAAGTATCTACAACATTATAAGTTCCAGTATCAAGATTAGTTGTGAATTTTATTGCTTCTTCCGGAACGACTACCACAGCTGGTGTTGCAGGAACCTCAGTTTTACTGCAAGCAAATACTAATAGAATGCCCAAAGCAAAGATTACTCTTTTCATAGTTTAAGTTTTAAGCTATCCTTTGGGGTATTGTAAAGATATATAAAATTTATAGCAGTATTTTCAACCTCTAACTCGCTTTTTTAGCCTAATTTAGGTTGTTAGACAAGCTCAATACCTAGAAAACAAAAGATTATTTTTAACTAATTATGAAAAACTTAATACTTATTGGTTTCTTAATACTAACTGCCTGCTCCCCTTATAAGAAGATAGTCATTCCTATGAGTATGATTCAAACTGAAAATTGGATGGATAAGCCCGAGGCCTTAGTAATATCGAAATTAGGCCCCTATAAGTCTAAAACCTTGAATGAAAAGGGCTATGTCTTATTATTCGATTATAGCTCTTATAATCATACCCCACAAAAAATACAGGCTCCTACAAATAATTACCAGCCCAATATGAGTGTTGGTAATAATAGACAAATTATTCAGCCCACTACCTATGTAACCACTTCTGCTAAGCCTGGACTAGATGTGAACAAATATGAAATCATTAAGGAAAAAGCCATGAGGTTTTATTTTGATAAAAATAAAAATGTGATTTATGTAGATGCTGTTGGCTACCCCGATTCTGTGAGATACGAACTTCGTAATAAATAATTAGACAAAAATAAAAAAGACCCTTATTGCTAAGGGCCTCTTTTCGTATTTAGAACTAAACTTTAGAAACTAATTTTGTAAACCTTTAGTATCATATATAACCTGCTCATGAATAATTTTACCATCTTTAATTGCAAACATGGCAAAAGTAAGAGATTTTCTTACTTCACCAGTTTTAGATGTGTTTTTAAATGTAATCCAAGCATGACCCCATTTAATCCCTTTGTATTGTTCACTTGTTGTTGGAACTGTCACCACCTCTAAATTAGGTGTGCCAGCATCTACAACAAAACCTGTACTTTCTCTTTGTTTTTTAAATAATTCAATTCTGTCAGACATTTTCATAGCAACAGTGTCATTATTATGTGTAGAAGTAGCCGAATCGCTAAAGCAAGATGCAGCTGCAGCCCAATCACCACTGGCATAGGATGTAATTGCTTTTTTCATTAAGTCCACGTCTGGACCTTCTTTAACACAACTTGATGCTGTAGCATCTGTTTCAGTTGAAGCAGCTTTTTCAGCTGGTGTAGTACAAGCAAATAATGTGGTAGCAAATAATGCTACTAGGATTGTTTTTTTCATTGTTTTATTTTTGGTTTGGAATAAATTATTTTTCTAAGCTCATTACATTTACATGTAGGACTATTTTAGTAATATCTCTATAGGTAACTAAATTATTAAAGTTTGCAGTTTCCTGAGGCGTCATCTTAAATTTAGTCATATCCACCGGTTTATTCATCTGCTCCATATTTGAAAATAAGTGAGTAATCACATGACTGAAACGTGATTCTGTACCTTGGCCAGCCATATTATGCATGAAATTGAATGCCATTTTATTACCACTATCTATTAAACCATTATGCCATTTTTACTAAATGCAATTTCAGCATCTGTGTATTTACCATTTTTAGATTTAATAAAATTCATACTCATTACACTTTCTCCTGGTGTTACCATATAATTTTTAGAGGCCAATGGCAAATCAAGACTCATGATGGCATCTCTTACCATGGTTCTCGTTTTTAATGTTGTGCTAGCCATCA
>CANCRC010000163.1 GCA_947380435.1 Chitinophagaceae bacterium | reverse complement strand
AAACGGCTGAAATAACTATTTTTGCCGCCTTATAAGCCGAAAGGTTTAGGGCCTATAGCTCAGTTGGTTAGAGCACCTGACTCATAATCAGGGGGTCCCAGGATCATGCCCTGGTGGGCCCACTTGAAAATCAACCACTTATGATTCGTTTCATAGGTGGTTTTTTCTTTTGGGCCAAGTTTGGGCCAGGTTTTGTGTTTATAGAGGGAAAACAGGGGTGAACATATATTAAAGAATGGAATTATCGGAACCTGATTAAATGATACAGCCTACTGATATTTTAAGAAGGATCAACATTAAAATAAAAAAACCATCCTCAGATTTGAGAATGGTTTTGAATGAAATTTTATTTTAGATAATTATAACTGGGTGTCTTTTATACCCTATAAAATTTGTCAGCTTCGTTAACTTTTTAAATAGTTAAATGGTTGAATAGTTAAAAAGCCCTAATGGCGCGAACATACTCTGTAATGCGCTTATCGCCGTTCCAAATATTGCTAACACCCACCCAAATGCTTAACGCAGAAAATTTGTTTGTTATTCCTACACCCGTCTCTTGAGAACTCCAATAGAGGCCACCACTACCAAATCCTCCACCTAAAATTTGAGATAGTAATCTCACTTTATTTAATTCAGCCATGTTTGGTAAATACCAATCTGTATAATTACCACCTCGATGCGCCCTAGCTATTGATGCAGCAGTAATAATTGGACTAGGACTATATTTAATAATACTGTCTGTATTTGCTTTCCCTGTTAACAATTTAATCCAAAGTGCATTACATGAGACAATATTAATATCGGAGGCGTTAGTCCATTGTGCAGCTGATGATTGATCTGAAATTGCAGCAATTAAACCATGCTGAACATTTGCATCATAAGTAGTATCACCAGGCTGCATTAAATAAGCAATTATTCCTCCTCCATAAGTATCTCCAATTGCTAGTAATTTTTTTGTAGTAAACTTATAATCCCATCTTAATGAATCACTCGACAATCCGAATCCGCTTGAATTCTTTGCATAGGATGCTATTGAATACCAAGTTCCTGCTGTTAAGCCAGTGATTTTTGCACGGAAGCCACCTCCTCCTCTTAAAGGACCAATGCTAATCTGAGAAGTAGTATTAATTGTAATGAGACGTGTAGTGTCTGTAGCATAATAAAAACCAGCATCTAGGATTGGCGCATAACCAGTATCAGAAATATACCCGCCAATAACTACTGAAGTTTCTGTTACAGAATCTACAAAACTTATTACAACTTTTGGTTTCACTGGAGTAGGGGCTGGTGACCCATCTTTATTACAACTATATAAAAAAAGAATTGCTATTAGCAGTTTGAAAATGTTCTGAAATTTAAACGGTCTGGACATGGTTGGATTATTAATAAATGAATAATCCAACGAAGTGAAGCAATATAATTAAGGGTATTGATCAATTGAGGGCGAAGCAGCCAAAAAAGGGGCTGAACAGGCAATTTTTTTGAAGATTGGCTATTATTTTTTATTGGAAACCCATTTTATAAAATGCGCCGCCTTTTCTTTACTGATGTAAATTTCGTTTCTAAAAGGGATGTTTAATTTTACATGTAGCCGCCTATTACTTATCCTTTTGATATTTCCAATGGCAGTACGATTGATTAAAAATTGCCGATTGGCTCTGAAAAATATATTGGGTTGCAATGATTCTAAATATTGGATAGACTTATTAACATCTAATTTTTCTCCTTTGAAACTAATCAGATAAATTTCAGATTTTTCTAAACAAAATAATGCAATTTCAGCTAAAAGAACAGGTAAAATATCCTCCTTAAGATGAACTAACATAGTTTGTTCAATATTGATATTATTATTTTTTACAAAATTAACCGCCATTTCTTTTTGAAGCTGCAACTCAAATTTTACCAATGATTGTTCTAACTCTTCTAATCCAAATGGC
This sequence comes from Chitinophagaceae bacterium, assembly GCA_947380435.1. GTDB lineage: Bacteria > Bacteroidota > Bacteroidia > Chitinophagales > Chitinophagaceae > Sediminibacterium. The sequence continues at coordinate 1,997 of CANCRC010000163.1, read as the reverse complement.
TTTGTTAAATAACCAATTGCATTTGATTGCAAAGCCTCTTTTGCATAATTATTGAAAGCGGTGATATAAATAATGGGGGATTTAATTTCAACTTGTGAAAATATGTTAAAACTTGGTCCATCAATTAATTCTATATCACAAAATATCAAATCTGTTGTTTTGTTGGTTTGAAAATACAATACTGCAGATGATATAGAATTTAAGACAGTTTTGACTTTAAAATGGGGCCTTACTTTTTGAATACAACGAATTAAATTTCTGGCAGCTAATTGCTCATCTTCAATAATAACAATATTCATATTAATTTAGTAATGGGTAATTGAAAGGTGAGCATAAAATAGCAGAAATTCCAGATTTAATTTTGATTAGCAACTGTTTTTATTTTAACCATAAAAAAATCAAGTTCATCAAATATTTCAATGTAATTGCCGGTTAAAAATTTACATCGATTATTTAAATTTTCAAGTCCACTATTATTCGAAGATATCGCCTGCTTAATCTTTTTATCGTTTTTTACAAATAAATAATCATCTTCCATATAAATTGAAATAGCAAGCGGTTCCATTTCACTAATGATATTATGCTTAAAAACATTTTCTAATAAAGTAATGATGGTAAAAAAGGGAATTTTTTTACCCATTTGATTCATTGGGATATCAATGTTGATATTGAATCCTTTCGGAAACCTAACCTGTTGAATCTGTAAAAAGTCATTGGTTAATGCTAGCTCTTCTTTGATTGATAAAAAATTACCCTCAATTTGGTGTATATTTCTAAGCAAAGTAGCTAAATTCAAAATCGTTTTTTGAGCACTTAGGGGATCAGAAACAACCTGTTCATTAATCGAATTCAATGTATTAAATAAAAAATGGTGGTTGACCTGACCCTTTTCCAAAAGATATTTGGCTTCCAATTGCAGATAGGTTAAATCTTTTATTTCAGTATATAATTTTTGTTGGGCGAACTTTTTTAGTATCAATTCAAAAAAATGAAAGACCATTAAGTTGATAATAATCACATTTATTATTCTTAGAATAATTTGATTGTTGCCATAATTGTACTGCGTATAAAAATGAGGGTTAAAGGCAAATGGCAAAATCATGTTTAGACAAAATGGGATGGTAGCTCTTCTCCATGTTTCAGCCCATTTTTTATTGATTCTACGAAATAGTTGATAATGCAGCAACCATAAAGTATTGATTAAAATAAAAAAAGCTAAGAATATTTTTAAACAAGCAAGGCTTAATGCAGTATTTTCTTTTTTAAACGACCAAAAGTCTGGAAAGGAGAAAGCGAAAAAAGGAATTACAGCCACAATCGCATAGCAAAATGCGGTAATAATAGAGGAGGCGACTACTTGATTTCTAAATTGTTTTGAAAGCATTACCATAATAAAGGCTGAATTGAATTAAATATATTTTCAAATCGGGTTAATTTAATCAATATAATACAAACCGATTAACTCCCGGCCAGGTTCCCGGCCAAGTTTTCACTCAAAACGGGTTAAAAGAGGTGAAATATGAGAAAAATAGATCTATTTCAATCTTGTATCCTATTGATTATCAATAAAAGAAGAGGTATAGAATTACACTTGAAATCCTCATAATCAGGGGGTCCTAGGATCATGCCCTAGTAGGCCCACTTGAATATCAACCACTTATGATTTGTTTCATAGGTGGTTTTTTCTTTTGGGCCAGGTTCTGGCCAGGTTTTGTGTTTTTAGAGGGAAAACAGGGGTGAATGGAGGTGAAGGGGTGGAATTGTTGGAACCTGATTAATTAATACTTAATTATATATATTATTTTTAGAAAAATTATTTAATATGGAAGTACATCACCCACACCACCCTACACACAAAAAGAAATGGTCGGAATATATTACGGAGTTTATAATGTTATTTGCTGCAGTTACACTTGGTTTTTTTGCAGAAAACTACAGAGAACATACTATTATAGATCATCGAATGCAAGAAAACTATGCTGCAATTATTGTTGACT
>CANCRC010000162.1 GCA_947380435.1 Chitinophagaceae bacterium | reverse complement strand
GATTTCGCCATAGCAATGAATGAGCATAATGAAATAGTGCCTGCATTAATTGAACTTCAAGGCTTTCCTTCCTTATTTGCCTATGAAATTTTACAAGATGAATGTTTACGCAAAACTTATACAATTGCTGAAGGCTATAGCCCTTATTTAAATGGCTATACTAAAGAAAAGTACATGCTTCATTTAGAATCTATTTTGAAAGGAGATAAGTTAAAGGATCCTAAAAATACGCTAAAGCATTCCAATAAGCATACCGTACTATTAGAAATACTACCCCATCAGCAAAAAACAAGAATTGATTTTTACTGCACAGAAAAGTATTTTAATATTCCTATTGTTTGTATTACTGAAATTTTTGTAGAAGAGAAACAATTATTTTATGAAAGAGCAGGCAAAAAAATTAAAATAGATAGAATTTATAATAGAATTGTACTTGATGAATTAAAAAATCAAACTAAAGAAATACAAGATAAAGGGGCTTTACTATGGTCTGATTTAGATATTGAATGGGTAAGCCACCCACATCATTTTTTTAGAATTAGTAAGTTCTTACTTCCTTTTTTAAAGCATACCTATATTCCTAAGGCGCAATTTCTAGAACAATTAACATCTATACCTACTGCATTAGATAAATATATATTAAAGCCCCTATTCTCATTTGCAGGCCAAGGCGTTATTATTGATATTAGCGCTGATGATATTTCAAACATTAAAGACCCTTCAAGCTGGATACTACAAGAAAAAGTAGAATATGCAAATTGTATTAAAACGCCCACAGGTCCTGCCAAGGCTGAATTAAGGCTGTTTTATTTCTGGGACGAAAGCAAACAACAATATATAGCCACTATGAACCTAACTCGTTTAAGTAAAGGGAAAATGATTGGGGTTGATTATAATAAAAATAAACAATGGGTGGGCGGTAGCCTTGCTTATTTTGAAAAACATTAGTTTTGCGCTAAAATGTTAATTATGGATTATACTAAAAAGGGCGGCTTCTTTATTTATCCCCTCTTATTTCTTGTATTTAGTTTTAGTTTAATAAGTCAAAATATATTGGCTCAAGATGCTGGAGAAATTCAGGTTTATGGTTCTGCAACTACACCTAAGTATACTACCATCATTGAGCTACACTCCAATTATACTTTTAAAGGGCCAAAATCTAATGAAAAATACCATCCATTATTAGAGACCATTGAAATCACATCTGGACTCAGTAAAGATTTTGAACTTGGTTTTTATATATTTACCTATAATAATAATGGCAAACTACAATATACAGGTTCTCATATTAGACCAAGAGTAAAAGCACCTGATAGCTGGAATTGGCCATTAGGTGTAAGCTTATCTACAGAAATTGGTTTTGACAAGGATCCTTTCAGCAATGAAAAAGATTGGGGCGCAGAAATTAGACCCATCTTTGATAAAACTGTAGGTGACCATTATTGGTCATTTAATCCTAGCCTTGGCGTTTCCTTTACGAATAATGAAGTGCTGTTTGAACCTAATTTCAAATATGCTTATGCCAGCTCTAAAAAAGCAAGTATTGGTTTTGAATATTTTGGAAATACAGGAAAATTACTAAGCCCATATAAGCTACCTAATCAAGAACATCAACTATACGCAGTGGTTGACCTTTATTTACACCCACTTTACGAATTTAATTTTGGTATTGGTAAGGGGCTCACTGAAAGCTCTAATGGATTAAATGTAAAATGCTTTGTGGGAAGAAGAATTAATTGGAAACATAAATAAACTAAACATTTAATTTATTTCTTTACTTTTTAATGGCCTACGTTTAGGTAGCGCATTGAAAAATAAATAATCCCAGCTAATACTAGCAGTATTATAAGTAGCTCTATTGGTTTGATTCACCAAGGGTAATCGATAACTCAAGTTAAGCTTAGCTTGACTATTAAAAATAAACTGAATCGCAGGGGCTATATCTACATAATGAGCCTTCCCAGAAAATAAGCTTTGCCCAATTAATTCAAGATAAAGATTCACATTGGTTTGACCATAAGAAGTATAAGATGTAGGATATAATAATACTCCATTGGAGAAACTATATTGCAAGCCCCCTGCTCCATTGCTTGACAATGATTCTCTTTTTACAATAGGACCTACACTTAAAGAACTAGCCCATTTATGTTTTAATTGGGTAATGATGAAACCACCTTGAATGACCGACTCTTCTCCGTCTAATAAAATAGCATTGGTGGGTATAGCCGTACTGGAAGATTGTATGGATTTAAAATATAAAGCCATTCTCAAATGTTCATACAAAGCATCTTTACTAAAAAATCGGTATTGCGTATAAAAATCCCAAGACTTATAATTAGTTCCAATATGTGCCATCCATTTCTTATTCAAACTAAACTGCAACTGCGAATTAAAATTATGAAGCGTTTTCTCCCCAGTCATTGTAGAATAGGCTTGCTTAATAATAATAGATCTTGCGGGCATGGTACTAGCAGGCTCTGCAGAAACATATAATTCTTGTGCGTTTAATTTAAGATTAGAAAAGCATAAGCCTAGCATACAAAATATAGAAACAAATAATTTATTTTTGAATAACATATTATTGAATTAAAATCTAAGCCCTAGATAGATTGTGTTTGTAAAAAAGAATCAATACTAATGAAATTAAAAAAGTTAATTTTAAAACTTCAAATAATACACACCTTCAGTAGGCAAAATTTCTTTATTTACTATGGTTACCTTCTGAGGACTTGAAATATTTTTCGAACCTAGAAGCTTCCATTTAAATTGGTACCCATTTAAAGAAACTGTTTCATCTGTCACTGCCTTAGCGCTAGGAAAATTAGCAGTCAATTGCATAGTTTCAATAGCGAAACCTGCGTCATAGACTGCATCTCTAATTTGCTCAATTTTAACTTCATTAGGAGATTTAAAGGCTAATATATAACTAGACTTTTCAATATCTACCTTCACATTCGATACAAAATCTAATGCTGACAAGGATTTGAAAATGGCTTTAGAGCACATAGAGCAAGTAAGACCACTTGCTACTAGTTCAACCGACTGCACTTGGGCAGTAGCACTTGAACTTAAAAAGAAAAATAAACCTATAATTAAATATCGCATGAGTATAATTTTTTTCAGTAAATGTTAGAAAGCTTACTATAACTAGATTTTACTATCCAGAAATAATTAAATAAAATCATCACCCACTAGCTTATTTTTTATAATTCTTAAAAAATAAAATAATAGATGATGATTTCAAAAGCTTACTTACGAATTATTTGCAACAAGCGCCGTCTTTGCAACAGCTAGCATCTTTTTTGCAACAAGCCATTTCCTTATTATCAGAAGACATCCCTTTTTTACAAGCTACACCATCAGTGCAACAACTAGCACCTGGCTTGCAACAACTTGCATTCTCTGCAACAGCCGTTTTGCTAGTTCTATCATACTGGCAACATTCATCTAATTTGCTGTATGCTTCAGCACTAGCTACTTTATGCTCAGTATCGTAACCAGCAGCAGCCACAGCGTTTTCAATTTTGTCTGTAGATGTTTTAGAAGCATCAAAACTTACTTTCAATACTTTAGCAGCCTTATCCCAGTTGGCAGTTACTGCACCAGCTTCTTTAGCCGCTTTTTCTATATGTCCTTTACACATACCGCAATTACCTGCTACTTTAATTTTAGTAGAAGTTTGCGCTTGTAAAGCAAAGGTAGAAATCAAAATAAAACCCATTAATAATATAAAATTTTTCATACTCTTTTTTTAAAATATAATATTTGTAAAATAATTCTATAGTATAGGCATAAGCTATATACTATTTTCGGATGACTTCATTCATACAAATGAGGTCATCTATTCTCTAGAAAAAATCAAATTAAATAAACGCAGATGAGCTCGTAAATAGGTGGCCCAGTATTGACCAAATTCTTTTTAGAAATAAAAGGTTTGCTATTAAGTAAGGTAGAAATAACCTTCTGAATAGTAACTACTTCATGCGTAGCGCTAAGACTTAATTTCTTAACAATATTATTAGTACTCGCTTG
>CANCRC010000161.1 GCA_947380435.1 Chitinophagaceae bacterium | reverse complement strand
AAATATGTACTGCCTCAAAAAGGAATTGATGATGTAAGAGAAGATGTAGAACAGTGGGCAGCCCAAAAAGCAAAAGAGATTCAATTACTTCAGTCTAATGAAGCCTTTAGAAAAGAATTTTTACAAAACTTATCCCACGAAATTAAAACCCCCATTTTCGCCATTCAAGGTTATTTAGAATTATTAGGCGATGGCGCCATGGAGGATGCGGTGACAGGCCCCAAGTTTGTACAACAAGCACAATCAAATGTGCAAAGGCTTGTTCAATTATTAAGCGATGTAGATGCGATCACTAATTTAGAAATTAATAAAGACCCTATTTTAAAACAATCTTTCATTATTCAAGATATTATAAATGAGGCGGTGAATAATTTAAGTGTGAAATGGATTAAAAAAAATATTCAGTTTCAATTTAAAAAAGGATCAGAAACACCTACCTATGTTTTTGCAGATAAAAATAAAATTTATCAAGTAATAGTGAATATTTTATCGAACGCTGCTAAATACGGAAAGATAGATGGCCAAATTACGGCCAGTGTATATAAAATGGAGGACCAGAAAATACTTATTGAAATAAGTGATGATGGCATTGGTATTGCAGAAGAACATTTGCCCCGTTTATTTGAAAGATTCTACCGAACCGACGATGCAAGAAACCGCGAAATTGGTGGCACTGGCTTAGGGCTAGCTATATGTAAACATATTATTGAAGCGCATGATGAAACCATTCATGTCAGAAGCAAGGTAAATGTGGGCACTACGCTAGGATTTACCTTAGCAAGCAAAGCATAATTTTCGTTACTTTTGTTGCAAATAATTTTGAATGCAAACAATTCTTGTTACAGGCGGGACAGGCTATATTGGCGCTCATACCATTGTAGATTTAATCGAGAATGGATTTGAGGTTATCTCTGCCGATAATTTATCAAGATCATCTGCTAATTCTTTAAAAGGCATTGAAAAAATTACGGGGAAAAAAATAAAAAATTACGAGATTGATTTAACCGATAAAAAAGCGGCAGAGCAAATTTTTATTCAGCATAAAAACATTACAGGTATTATTCATTTTGCAGCCTATAAAGCGGTAGGCGAATCGGTTGAAATGCCACTTGAATATTATCAAAATAATATTAGCTCTTTAATTAACCTATTACAATTATCGGTTCAATACCAAGCCAAGCATTTTATTTTTTCTTCTTCATGTACAGTATACGGTAATCCCGATAAAATTCCTGTCACAGAACAAACGCCTTTAAAAACTGCAGCCTCCCCTTATGGTGCTACTAAGCAAATGGGCGAAACTATTGTGCACGATACCGCAGTGGCGCATCCTATTTCTGCTATCTTACTACGTTATTTTAATCCGGTAGGCGCCCACCCTTCTATTGCTATTGGTGAATTACCCATTGGTCATCCTCAAAACTTAGTACCCGCTATTACACAAACTGCTATTGGTAAATTACCTAAGATGCAAGTGCATGGTAACGATTATGATACCCGTGATGGTAGTTGTATTCGTGATTATATTCATGTTTGCGATATTGCACATGCGCATACTTTAGCTTTACAACTTTCTATTAAAGAAAATAAATTAAATCACTGCGATATATTTAATCTAGGTACAGGCAATGGTATTTCTGTGCTAGAAGCCATTGAAGCTTTTGAAAAAGTATCGGGTGTGAAATTAAATTACGAGATAGGTCCAAGAAGAGCGGGTGATATTGTTGCTATTTATGCCAACAATGACTATGCCGTTCAAAAACTAGGCTGGCATTGTAAGTTCGATTTAAATGAAATGATGCGCACGGCTTGGGAATGGGAAAAAACTATTGCTTAACCAACATCTTCTCTGCATTCTCTGCTACTTGTAGCGCTTCAATAAATTCTTCAATCTCTCCATTAATTACTGCATCTAAATTATAAGAAGTAACCCCTACACGGTGGTCTGTGACTCTACCTTGTGGCCAATTGTAAGTTCTAATTTTAGCACTTCTATCTCCGGTACTTACCAATGTTTTACGATGTCTTGAAATTTCATCTTCTTGTTTACGCACTTGCTCTTCAAATAATTTAGTACGCATCATGGTCATGGCCTTTTCTCTATTACCTAATTGAGAACGCTCTGTTTGACAAATTATAACTGTACCTGTGGGTATATGCGTTAACATTACTTTGGTCTCTACCTTGTTTACGTTTTGTCCGCCTGCTCCTCCACTTCGAGAAGTTTCCATTTTTACATCTGCAGGGTTTAATACAAAATCTACTTCTTCTGCTTCTGGCATCACCGCCACAGTGGCTGCTGAAGTATGCACCCTACCTTGTGTTTCGGTAGAAGGTACACGTTGTACTCGGTGCACACCACTTTCAAATTTCATGGTGCCATATACATCTTCCCCCACTACTTCTAATATCACTTCCTTATAACCACCCACCGAACCTTCACTCTCACTCACTAGTGCAACTTTCCATCCTTTTTTCTGACAATACCTTGTATACATAGTAAGTAAATCACCAACAAATAAACTGGCTTCATCACCACCTGTACCTGCTCTTAATTCAATAATGGCATTCTTGTCATCCTGCGGATCCTTGGGTATTAATAATTTCGTTAAATCTTTTTCAAGTGTTTCTTTTTCTGCATCTAAGCCCGGCATTTCCATTTTGGCCAACTCACGCATTTCTGCATCATCTCCATTCAAAGTTTCTTTGGCAAATTTATGCTCTTCCAACACCTTCATATAACGCTCATAGGGTATAATAATTTTTTCCAAGGAACGGTATTCCTTGCTCATTTTACCAAATTCTGATTGGTTATTAATGATCTCTGGATTGGTCAAAGCCACCCCTACTTGCTGGAATCTTGCTTTTATGGCTTCTAATTTGTCTAACATACTGCGTTTTAGGTGAGCAAAAATAGCTATTTTAGTTGTCAATATAAAACAATCTAGTCCCATGAAATATTTAGCCTCCCTATTGCTTTTAATAGCCACCAATGCTGGCGCACAAGCCATTCATTATAAATCTATCGTTGTAGACACACATAACGATTGTATCACTGCTTGTATTGAAAAAAAGGTAAGCCTTGACCAAGACCTTACCGGCATCAACCACTCCGATTTAAAAAGGTTCAAACAAGGCGGACTAGACTACCAATTATTTTCAGTTTGGTGCGATGGCGAAAAAGCCAACCCCTATGCATGGGCTATGAGATCGATGGACACTTTAGAGGCAGTAGCTGCACGTAACCCTGATAAAATTGTGATTGCAAAAACTTGGAAGCAAATTCAAAAAGCTTTGAAAGAAAATAAAATTGTGGCACAGTACGGTGTGGAAGGTGGCCATATGTTAGAAGATAATATTGATAGACTAGATACTTTTTATAATAGAGGTGTTCGCTATATGACACTTACTTGGAACAATTCTCCTTCTTGGGCTAGCTCTCATGTCGATGAAAAAGACCCTAAGTATACAGGGCCAAAAGGCTTGACTAGTTTTGGTAAAGAAATTATTGCACGCATGAATAAGTTGGGAATTATTGTAGATATTTCACATGTGGGCGAAGCTACTTTCTGGGATGCGATTAAAACTACTACCAAGCCTGTGATTGCTTCACATAGTAATGCCTATGCAATTTGTCCTGTTACTAGAAATTTAAAAGACGATCAAATTATTGCTGTAGGAAAAAATGGCGGTGTAATACATTTAAATTTCTTCTCTGGTTTTGTAGATAGTAATTTTAGTAAGAAGGATGCAGCCTTTAGAAAAAATCATAAAGCAGAAATAGATTCTTTATTAGCAACCGGTTTACAACGCGAATATGCTTTCACCATGGTCTCTGAAAAATATCCTGTAGAAAGCGAAGCTATTAAACCAGACTTAGAACAATTAATGCAACACTTTGACCATATTGTAAAATTAATTGGCATTGACCATGTGGGCCTAGGTTCTGACTTCGATGGTATTAACTCTGCACCCAAAGAATTAAAAACAGTTGTAGATTATCCTGAATTTACAAAAGCATTAATTAAACGCGGGTATTCTGATACAGATATTGCGAAAGTATTGGGAGGGAATTTTTTACGCGTGTATCGAGCCAATAATCCTAATTAAT
>CANCRC010000160.1 GCA_947380435.1 Chitinophagaceae bacterium | reverse complement strand
AGGAGACATCACTACTTTATGTCCTTGTTTAGCAGCTTCAATACCACCTTTCACACCTCTCCAACTCATAACGGCTGCATCACCTGACAAACCACCTTCTAATATTTCATCCCAGCCCATCATTTTCTTACCCTTGCTATTAATTATTTTTTGAACACGACGCACAAAATAACTTTGCACTTCATTCTGATCCTTTAAGCCTTCTTTTTTCATAAGGGCTTGAACATTGGGTGATTTCTCCCAATTGTTTTTTGGATTTTCATCTGCGCCCATATGAATGTATTCAAAAGGAAATAGGGGAGCCATCTCACCAAAAATTTTATCTAAGTATTCATACACTTTTTCATTAGAGGGGTCTAATGAATTATCAATTTTGGCAGCCACATGTCCATTCACACCTTCCCAATCCATAAACTCATCGCCTGCATTTACTTGGAAGGGATAATTAGGTGTGGTACTTAAAAAAGGATAAGCTGTATTCATGGCTAAGCTATGACCAGGCACATCTACTTCTGGAATCACTTCAATAAATCTTGCTTTCGCATAAGCCACTACTTCTTTAATATCTTCTTGCGTATAAAAACCACCATATGTTTTAGGTTCATCTAGTGCAGGCGTTGTAATATTCATCCACTTACCTTTACGCTCTGCTCTCCATGCGCCCACACTTGTTAATTTAGGCAAGGATTTAATTTCAATTCTCCAACCTTGGTCATCGGTTAAATGCCAATGAAAACGATTGTATTTATAACGCGCCATATCATCAATAAATGTTTTTACATCTTCTTTGCTGAAAAAATGTCTACTTACATCAAGCATCATACCTCTCCAACCAAAACGTGGTTTGTCTATTATAGATACATAAGGTAAAGTCCAATTAGTATTCGCTTGCAAAGTTTTTGAATAAACTGCTGCAGGTAATAATTGCATGACTGTTTGCCAGCCGAAAAATAAACCTGCATTGGCATTGGCTTTTAATTGAATTCCTTTTTCATTAATATCCAAGGTATAACCCTCTGTGCCTAAATTAGCGTCATTGATAATTTGTAAATCAATGCTGGGTTTATTTTTGCTGAAATACACTACGCGCCCTGTGGTGGTTCTTAATTTAGCTGCCATTATATCGGAAATAGCATTAGCTGAACTTGGTGCGTTTATAGCAATTGATTTTGGTAAGGTATAAGTACCCATGCCTTTAGTCATTTGGTAAGGCTCTGGGATAATACTAATGGTTTGAGCATTTGCAGTTGAAAGTCCACCAATGATTAAGATAGTGGTAAATGCTGTGGTTAAAATCTTGTTCAGTTTCATACAAAATTGTTTTATTGTAATTGATTTAATGTAATGAATACATACGAAAATTGAAAATAGCTTGCTTATTCTAGGGGCAAAAGCAATACGTTTAAAGGTACAAAAAATTACATAAAAAAGCCGCTCCTGATTACTCGGGAACGGCTAGGGGAATTTTGAATCTATTGTAGAAACTAGATAGAACTAGTTACTCATTTTACTTTCAACTATAGATTAGTATCTGTAAGCATCAGCCTTGAATGGACCTGCTTTAGGTATACCTAAATATGCTGCTTGCTCAGTTGTTAATTCGTCTAATTCAGCACCTACTTTCGCTAAATGTAAACGCGCTACTTTCTCATCTAAATGCTTAGGTAAAACATACACTTTGTTCTCGTAGTTTTTATGGTTAGTCCATAATTCTATTTGAGCTAATGTTTGGTTAGAGAAAGAGTTACTCATTACAAAGCTAGGGTGACCAGTAGCACAACCTAAGTTTACTAAACGGCCTTCTGCTAAAACGATAACATCTTTACCATCGATATTGTATAAATCAACCTGTGGTTTAATGGTATCTTTTGTATGACCATAGTTTTTATTTAACCAAGCCATATCAATTTCAATATCAAAGTGACCAATGTTACAAACAATGGCTTTATCCTTCATCACTCTGAAATGTTTTTCGTTGATCAAATCACGACAACCAGATGCAGTCACAATAATGTCTGCTTCTTTAACGGCGTCAATCATTTTTCTTACTTCAAAACCATCCATGGCAGCTTGTAAAGCACAGATAGGATCGATTTCAGTTACCATTACACGGCAACCTGCACCACGTAAAGAAGCGGCAGAACCTTTTCCTACGTCACCGTAAGAACCAACTACTGCAACCTTACCAGCCATCATTACATCGGTAGCACGACGAATCGCATCTACTAATGATTCTTGACAACCATATTTATTATCGAATTTAGATTTTGTAACAGAATCGTTTACGTTAATCGCTGGCATTGGTAAAGTACCTTTCGCCATACGCTCGTATAAACGGTGAACACCTGTAGTGGTTTCTTCACTTAAGCCTTTAATACCTGCAACGAATTGAGGATATTTATCTAATACCATATTTGTTAAATCACCACCATCATCTAAGATCATATTCAAAGGACGGTCTGCACCACCAAAGAATAAAGTTTGCTCAATACACCAGTCACCTTCTTCAATAGATTGACCTTTCCAAGCAAATACACCTACACCAGTTGCAGCAATAGCAGCAGCGGCTTGGTCTTGTGTTGAGAATATATTACAAGAGCTCCATTTAACTTCAGCGCCTAAAGCAGTTAAAGTTTCAATTAATACAGCTGTTTGAATAGTCATGTGTAAGCAACCCGCAATACGAGCACCTTTTAATGGTTGACTTGGTCCGTATTCAGCACGGATACTCATTAAACCTGGCATTTCTGCTTCGGCTAAACGAATCTCTTTACGGCCCCAATCTGCTAATGTGATATCGGCTACTTTATAAGGTAGGCTAAAATCGATGTTTTCTAGGTTAGACATATATTTTTTGTTTAGAGGGCAAAGGTAGTAAATAGGATAAAATAATAAAATTTTTGATATTTTTAGGATATTCGGCTATTATATTCTATTTTTATGATGATTTATGCTAAAATAACATGAAAAACAGTGCTCCATTAGTAGATTCGGCTAGTCTTCAACAATCTATCTCATTAGACGAGAAGGATTTAGCCATTTTACGCCTCTTACAGGAGAATGCCAGGATCACTGTAAAAGAAATTGCAGATCAAATTCATTTGAGTACCACGCCGGTGCATGAGCGTATTAAAAGGCTAGAGGCGGGTGGGGTTATTAAACAATATGCTACTTTAATAGATGGAGCTAAGGTAAAAAAAGGTTTAATGGTCATATGCTATGTGTCTCTAAATCAACATAGTAAGCAGTCGGGAGGGCAATTTATTAAGCTTATAAATGACTTGCCCGATGTAGTAGAATGCTATAGTATTTCGGGGGAATTTGACTTTATGCTGAAGATTGTGACCGAGGATATGAACAGTTATTACAACTTCCACGTGAACAAATTAAGCCAGGCCGACAATATAAGTCAGGTGCAGAGCGTTTTTATAATGGGTGTCGTTAAACAAACCCATTTAATTGTATAGGCCAAACCTGTCAATTTTAAATTATGAAGTATCTTAACAACATTGGAATGGGTATAGTTATTGCAAGTCTTATTTGCACTACACTTATATTATTGCCTAGCGGAGGGAGAGGCGTTGTTGCTAAATATGCTTTAGAGTTAAAGCCTCTAAGTAAAGTTTCTTTAAGTACTTATAAAACCGATACAGCTGAAACAGATAGTACTCCCTTAATTACTGCAAGTGGTTTTAAACTAGATAGTGTTAATCCAATGAAGCATAGAGTCATTGCCATTAGTAGAGATTTAAAAGAATTATTTTCTTTCGGAGATAAAGTAAAATTGTCCAATGCTGGAAAATTTAATGGCATTTGGTTTATTCGTGATCTAATGAATAAAAAATATAAAAACAAGATTGATATTCTAATCAATCCAAGCGACCGCCAAATGAGTTTAGAAGGGGTGGTGATTTCTAAGATTTAGAAATTTAATCGCATGACATAGTCGTCCATGTAAAAGCCATTACCAATATCAAATTTAAATTCGAGCTCTTTAATAAATCCTTTTTTTAAATAAAAAGTGTAAGCGTTGTTTAGTTTGTTCACTTGTAAGAATAAGGAGTTCGAGCCTGCTGCCTTGGCAACTTCAATGCATTTATTTAATAAGGCCTT
>CANCRC010000159.1 GCA_947380435.1 Chitinophagaceae bacterium | reverse complement strand
TTGGCGCCGATAATAATGCTTTAATAGCAGTGCTCTCTATTAATTTAGTAGTATATGCACTCATTGGTTTTTTAAAAGTGGTCTATTATTTAAATAGCTATCCCTTAGAGCAATTTTATGCTCAAATAATGGAGCCTAGTATTTTACATGCATCGGCCTCTGAACTATTGCATCAGCCTTGGACATTACTTACATTTAGTTGGGTGCATGATGGATTTTGGGTTTTACTTACCAATATGATTTGGTTAACCGCCTTTGGTGTTTTGTTACAAGAGAGAGGGGCCAACAAACATATTTTTCCTATTTATTTTTATGCAGGAATCTTATCGGGGCTTTCTTATATATTAATGGGAGCCGCAGACCCCATCATGGGCGCAGAACTGGGTGTGATGGCAATGGCTATTGCCACGGTGGCCTTAGCGCCTCAGCAACGTTTAGTTAAAAATATAGGAGGAGGTATTCCTGTATGGATACTAGTGCTGGTATATTTCATTATACAAGCTATAAGCTTAATGCATGCAAGCCCTGCTTTAATAGCAAGCTATTTGGTAGCCATCAGTACCGGATACCTTTATGTAATGTTATTAAATAAAGGCAAGGATTTAGGTAAATGGATGCACCAACTTCTACATTTGTTGAATAATAGTTTAGCCCCTAAAAAATAAATGAGTACTAACCAACTCTATGCACATGAAAAAAAAATCTAGGGCAAGAAATTTTGGGAAAAAATTATTTCTTTATTTTAATCTACTGGTTTCTCTTTTATTTTTATATCCATTATTTTTTACACCCTCCACCTTTATTTGGGTAAACGGTTTTTTAGGCTTGATGGCACCTTATTTAATTGTCATTGAAATTCTATTATGTATATTTTGGTTAATTGCTAAGCCTATTATAGGCTTGCTTCCTTTAGGAACACTGGTTATTGGATGGCAGGTAGTATGGGTAGTATTTGCATGGCATCCAGGAACGCCTTTTGCACAAAAAAAGAAAGAAAATATTTTACGTATATTAAGTTGGAATGTAAAAGGCTTCAATGGTATTACACCTTCTAGTAATTTAAAATTGCGAACAGAGGACATGTCCTATTCTATTCAAAAATGGAATCCAGATATTATTTGTTTGCAAGAATACAATACTAATGAAAGACCTAATGATATTGCCAACCACGCGAATTATTTTGTAAAAAAATATCCCTATTATTTTTTCTCTAAAGATTTTCAAATTACACAAAACGATTATTTTTCTGGCTGTATACTCTATTCAAAATATAAAATACTAAAAGCGCAGCGCATCCCTTTTTTAAGTGGAGAAAGCTTAATAAGTACAACTATATTAAAAGGAGACGATACTATTCAAATATTTACTACACACCTAGCTTCCTATCGATTCAAGCAAAACGAATTTGATGCGATGATGGACCAGTCTGCTATGGCCAATTCCATTTCTTTCAAAGGAAAAAGAGGGGTACTTCGAAAAATGCGTACCGCCTTTATGGAACGTGCTATACAAGCAGAACTTGTAAAAAAACAGTTGGCTAATACCCATTATCCAGCCATTATCACGGGCGATTTTAATGATGTTCCAAGTTCCTATACCTATACAACCATTAAAGGAAATTGGCAGGATGCATTTTTAGAAAAAGGTTTTGGTGTGGGTGCAAGTTTTTTAGGCATCACCCCTACTTTAAGAATTGATTATATATTAGCGAATAGCGCATGGGAAGTGAAGGGTTGGGAATCGATAGATGAAAACCTGAGCGATCATCATATGATCATGGCCGACCTTGTTTTGAAAAAGTAGCCCGCTTTATTTTACATAAGATTTAACCTATTTAATTTAAAATAAAATATCTTTGAGGCAATACAAACTATGCCACTTAAATTATACAATTCCCTTACACGTCAAAAAGAAGTTTTTGAACCACTCAACGCACCTTATGTGGGTATGTATGTTTGTGGTCCAACAGTAAGTGGAGAAAGTCATTTAGGTCATGCGCGTCCCTTTATTACCTTCGATATTTTATACAGGTACCTAATGCACCAGGGTTATAAAGTGCGTTATGTAAGAAATATTACCGATGCAGGGCATTTTGAAGAAGAAGGAAAACAAGCTGAAGATAAAATTGCTACTAAGGCTATTTTAGAAAAGTTAGAACCTATGGAACTAGTGCAAAAGTATACGCACTTATACCACTGGGCCATGGAGCAGTTTAATAATTTACCCCCTAGCATTGAACCTACCGCTACAGGACATATTGTGGAGCAAATAGAAATGATTAAAAAAATCATAGCAGATGGATTTGCATATGAGGCCAATGGTTCGGTTTATTTTGATGTGATTAAATACAACGATGTCTATTCTAAAAAGAACCAGCCTTATGGAATTTTAAGTGGGCGCAATTTGGAAGACCAATTAGATACAACGCGTGAACTAGATAATCAAGATGAGAAAAAAAATAAAGTAGATTTTGCTTTATGGAAAAAAGCACCAGCTGAACATATTATGCGTTGGCAAAGCCCCTGGGGGGAAGGGTTTCCGGGCTGGCATATTGAATGCTCTGCCATGGCTACTAAATATTTAGGCAAACAATTTGATATACATGGAGGCGGGATGGATTTACAATTTCCGCACCATGAATGTGAAATTGCACAAAGCACAGTTTGTAACCATGAAATGCCTGCGCGTTATTGGGTACATAATAATATGATTACCATTAACGGTCGTAAAATGGGCAAGAGCTATAATAATGTAGTGAAGCTTAGTGAGCTATTCGATGGTAGTCATCCTATACTAACACAGGCCTATAGTCCTATGACAGTAAGGTTCTTTATTTTACAAAGTCAATACCGCGGTACTTTGGATTTTAGCAATGAAGCTTTACAAGCATCCGAGAAAGCATTGAAAAGATTAATGGAAGCCTACCAGTGGTTAAAAGCACAAAGCTTTACAAACAATACTAGTGCAAGCGATGCTGCCTTAGACAAACAACTTATCACCTGGGTGAATGAATTAGGTGAATTCATGGACGATGATTTAAATACCGCGAAAGTGGTAGCTAACTTATTTGAAATAGCACCTCTCATTAATTCTTTAAAAGATAAGCATATTGCTGCTGACGCTATATCGGCTGCTAGCTGGACTTTAGCACAAACACAGTTAACTATTTTCATTGAAAATATATTAGGTCTTAAGGTAGAAAATGGGGCTAATCAAGTACAATTACATGGAGTCATTCAATTACTCATTGAAATTCGTAAAGACGCTAAGTCTCGCAAAGATTTTGCCACTAGCGATAAAATTAGAAATCAATTAATTTCTATGGGCATTCAAATCAAAGACGAAAAAGACGGGGAAGTTAGTTACAGTCTTGCTTAATCAATAAAGATTCAAGCTAAAAAAAGGCGCAATCAATTTTATAATAATTTTTTATAATTAATTATTAATGATCACAGTCGTCCGCATGGGCATGGTTATGCACTCTACAACGTAGATGGTTATTGACATGTGCAATAATGATAAAAAAAGCGGCGGGGAATAATAATACTATTTCAATATTTCTAAAAACCATTCTGCTTAGCATAAGTGCAATACCCATGGTAAATAAAATAATAGGCCCATAAGAATGATGGTGTTTTTTATAACCATGGTATAAGGAATAGGCACCTATGGCGAAAGAAAGTAAAATCATGCCTAACTCGAAGCTGGTATTGTGTAAGATATTAATACCTAATAAGGGAAGACTACTAAAAAATAAGGGAAGTAATGCGCAGTGAATGGCACAGGCTAGTGAAGCCCCAATACCAATAGCGTCCCAATTCCATTTTTTAAACATAATGTAAAGATAAACCAAATACCTAGATGAAGGCTAGCCTTCTTCTTAGCCTTAGTCTTATTGCCCTAAAATAATATTACCTTTAGGGTCCAAAACGAATCCTAGATGTCTAAAAAATTGCTTACTTATATTGTATTTTTCTCCCTTTTATTAGCTGCATTTTATTATTTTTTATTTAAGGGTACCGATAATTGGAAAGTGCAATTACCCGTTTTAAGTTATGTACAACCTTTTCATTTTACCAATCAGGATGGCCAGGCTTTTAGCGATAAAGAATTACTG
>CANCRC010000158.1 GCA_947380435.1 Chitinophagaceae bacterium | reverse complement strand
TGATTCAAATAGTCTAAGAAAACTAAAAAAGCATCTAATAAAACTTTATCCTTAGAGGTTTTGGTGGTAGAAGAGTGAATTCTAAATGAAAACTGTATACTATTGTCTACCGCGAGATAAGATTTTTTAGTTAGGGCTAACCATAATTGCAAATCGGCATAAATTAAATTAGGGTATTGAGTAGGCATACCACCTATTGCATCATAGTCGATCGATTTAAAAACATAACCAGTTGCCATAATATCAATTGACTCGTTCAATGCATGTTCAAGATATTCGCTTAGGTTTAAACGAGTAGGCAAGGGTTGACATATTTTAATAAATTCGCTTTTGCTATTGATGTAATTAAAATGTGTATGGTATAAACTTGCTTCTGGGTTTTGATTAATTAATTCATTGATTGTAGAAAGAAAAGTTTTCTCTAATAAATCGTCATAACCAAGTATGGTCATATATTCATTTTTAGCTAAGTCTTTAATGCGTCCCCAGTTTTGAAGTATATCTAAATTTTGTTTTGAAACATGAACGCTAATTTTACTATTCTGAATGGCATGCACTGCATCTAATGAATCATCGATATTGCTGGTATTGTCTGCTAAAATAAGAATGTTAAAATGGGGGTAGTCTTGTGCTAAAACCGAATGCAAACAATCTAATAGATATTTCTTCCCCGATTTAAAAGGAATAATAATAGAAAAATTATTTGTTTTACCACTCATAGCTAGTACAAGATAAATATTTATGCTTAAAATATAAGCATATTCAATATTTACAGTTCAAAAGAAGGTGGTTTTATCTAATTGGCTTAAATTTGAACTACTAAATCATTCATCGGATGAACATTGCCGGGGTTGTCATATTATATCATCCTGATATTCAGCTTTTGTCCGAAAACATAAAAACCTATGTTCAGGGTCTTAAGCAATTGTATGTATATGATAATAGCGAAACCAAGACCCCCGGCATAGAAGAGGCCTTAGCCAAACTACACCCTTCTATTCAATACCATTATTTTAATGCCAATGAAGGCATCGCCAAGAGATTAAATAGGGCAGTGGAAGAAGCTGCTGGAAATAACTTTGATTATTTATTAACCATGGATCAGGACTCTTCTTTCAAAGAAGGTGATTTTGAAAAATATAAACTGCAAATTCAGGCCTCTGCTTATACTAATGTGGCGCAGTTTGGGGTAAACTGCCAACCTAATTTTACTATCGCTAAAGACCAGCCCGAAAAAGCCCTTACATTAATTACTTCTGGTTCTATTGTAAACTTATCCTTGATTAAAAATATTGGAGCATTTAATGAAGATTTATTTATAGATTTTGTGGACGCTGAATTTTCTTACCGAGTAATACAGAGTGGGTATATCAATTTAATGTTTTCAAATATTGTTTTAAATCATGCCCTAGGAAAATTAGTAGAAGGAAGGTCTTTGGCTAATTTCAAAAAAACAATGCGCATTACACATTCACCCGTTCGTGTGTATTATATTATTCGTAATGGCTTGTATTTATTGTTGAAGGCGCAGGGATTAACCACTGCTATGAAAAAAGATGTACTAAGATGCATTAAAATTCTAAAAAACGATTTAATCTATAACCCAGCACTAGGTTCGGTGTACATACATTTATTTTCAGGTATATTTGATTTTCTTCGCGGTAAAATGGGTAAAAAATAAATTAGTAATTGGGTAAATAGTAAGTAATAATGAATCTAAGTAGAATTATAAATAAATTTATTTCATTTTGTTTTTTCTTTTTTAAGTTAAAGCATTTGAGGCTTGCTTATTTATTTGCATTTTACAAACTACCCAAACACTGGGCGGCAAGTATGCAAGTAAGTAATGGAAGTTTAGTATTTACCCATTCGGGTAATAGCATCTGCATTGCTCAATTAGATCAGTTTGAGTTTAGTATGCATTTTCTCATTGAATTATTATCAAACCCATTATTTAAGGTAACCGAAACTACCAATACCTATTTTATGGTAGAAGTGGAGGGGCTTGTATTTAAAGTAGCCTCCTTATCTAATATGGCGGTATTGTATGAAATATTTATAGAAAAAATTTATTCCATTGACACCCCTCATGCTAATTTAGTTGTTATTGATATTGGAATGAATGTGGGAGTGGCCTCTTTGTATTTTGCTATACAACCCTATGTAAAAAAAGTATATGGCTATGAGCCCTTTCCCGCAACTTTTGCAGAAGCATGTTTAAATGTAGCAGCCAATCCAACATTTTCTAGTAAATTAAAATTAATTAATGAGGGTGTGAGTAATGTTAATGAAAAAAGGTCTATTACTTTATTTGAAAGCGGTTTGTTGTCGGCCTCTACCATTGAACAGAAAAATGACTATGGGAAAAAAATAGGCCAGGTGATTGAAGTTCAATTAGTATCTATTAAAGAGGTATTTGAATTGGTACTAGCCGAAAACCCCAATGCTAAAATATTACTCAAGCTGGATTGTGAAGGAGAAGAATATGTAATTTTCGATATGCTAAAGGAAACTACTTATTTAAACAATGTAGAACTTGCCATTATTGAATGGCATGAAAAAGGCTATACGACTATTGAAAAAGTTTTATTGGACAATGAATTCACATTAAGGCATGAGCGTCATGTATCTGAGAATAGCGGTATGATTTATGCTATTAAAAATTAGTGCTAATATTAAAAACTGCTAGTAAATAATGCTACGCTAGTTAACTCAGCCCAATAAACCTTTCAAAGCGTCAATTCTAAATTGAATGACTGGCCATGTTTTAGCAGGCTTGCATTGCAGTAGATATTTAAATCCTAAAATAAAGGCCGCCCCAAGTTTGAAAAAATATTCTATAATTTTTTTTATATATGCTCCTTTAGAAATACTTAAAGTTCTTGTTTTCTCTCCTCTGCCAATACCACTGGCTACTCGGTACATGTATTCCGGAGTTAATTTCTTTACTTCTACCACATGCTGCACTTCTATTGCAGGGTCGTAATAAATAGTATGGCCTAGTGCTATTATTTTGTAAAATAATTCTTTGCCTTCTCCTCCAATTCTTAAAATGCCCACCACACCAGGTAATGCTGTATTAAAACCACCTATAGAATCGTAAATATCTTTTCTAACTATCATATTAGATTCCAATGGGTACTTCCCATTTTCAAAGGCGCAAGCAGTAGGAGCGTAATCAAAGTTGCCTACTAAAGAAGAAACATAGTAGCTCATCCATTTAGGTTCGGCTGGAATATATTTAGGTATAATACGACCTCCAAAACCAACGACTGCTGGTTTGCTTTCAATATGCTTTATTATATTTTCAACATAATTTGAATTGGCTATGGCATCGTCGTCCATAAAACAAAGCCATTGGCCTTTTGCAGTTGCGGCACCAGTATTTCGTGCAAAGGAAGCACCTTGTTTTGATTCAGTTAAATAAGTAAAGCTGCCATTTGCATGTGAAGCCCTCCAGTTTTTAAATACATCGGCTGTGTTATCCGTTGAATTATTGTCTACAATAATAGTTTCAAAACTATTCAATCCTGAACTTTGATTATATAAACTATCAAATGCAGCTTCTATATAGCTTGCGCGATTATAACTACATATAATTATTGATAGCGTCATTAATTAATTTATTTTGCTTTTCCATTTTTTGAAACTGGTGAAACCTATACCCACCAATAAACCCCAAAGTATGATAGAGGCTGCTGAAGAGGCTTTTTGTGCAGTGTTCACAATAACTGGTTTAAACTCAAAACGAATGGTATGAGTTCCAGCAGGAACCACCAAGGCTCTTAGTACATAGTTGGCTTTTACAATAGGGGCTTCTACATTATCAATATAGGCTTTCCAACCTTGCTTATAATAAATCTCGCTAAATACAGCTAATTGCTTTTTGGAGCTATTGCTTTTATAATTGACTTCGTCATTATTGTTATTCACTAATGCAATTTGTGCTGAATCATCTACTTGAATATCGTTTAAGCCTTCTATTTTATCTTTTTGTTCAATAATTGCAGTGTCCTTAGGATTAAAATTATCCAAGCGCTTCATTACTTCAGCAGGCCCTTTCTCATATTGAATGCCTTTCACAAACCAAACATTGCCTAAAGCCATTTTATTGGCAATTGTATCTAA
>CANCRC010000157.1 GCA_947380435.1 Chitinophagaceae bacterium | reverse complement strand
GTTTTAATTTCGTGGGATAAGTTTTGTAAAAATTCTTTTCTAAAGGCTTCATTAGACTGAAGTAATTGAATCTCTTTTGCTTTTTGGGCTGCCCACTGTTCTACATCTTCTCTTACATCATCAATTCCTTTTTGAGGCAGTACATATTTTTGATAAGCCTCTTCTCTTTTACTGGCCTTGGTTTGAGAAATGAGTTTATAGATTAATTTAATTTTACGATAAATAAAATATTCTAAAAGTTGATCCATTAAAAAATAGATACTAATAAAACTTACGATGAAATAAGTAATAGATAATTTTACATTCGCAAAAAGCATGAAAATGCTTAATGCTATTAAGGTAGCTATTAGTAGCGCAGTGAGTGCTGCCAACTGTTTCGGCGATAAGTTCTTTTCTTTAAACATGTACTATGAACCCTTTAATTAGACAGGGTGAAGGTATTCAATTATTCCTAATAATCGAATTTGTAGCCTACCCCTTTAACGGTGGTGATACAGTCAATGCCTAATTTGGCTCTAATTTTTCTAATATGTACGTCAATGGTACGGTCGCCCACAATGACATCGTTGCCCCATACCTGAGATAAAATTTCCCCTCTTAAAAAAACGCGCCCTGGTTGTGCCGCTAATAAGTATAACAATTCAAATTCTTTTTTAGCAAGCACATGTGTAACGCCTTTTAAGACTGTTTTATATTGACTAATATCAATCATTAAATCATTAATGGTAATTACTTTTTTATCCGATTCAGTAGGTTGTAGTCTTCTAAATAAAGCAGTAATTCTACTTACTAAAACTTTAGGGCTAATGGGTTTACTAATAAAATCATCTCCACCTAATTCTAATCCTTTAATATGGGAAGCTTCATCGTTTAAAGCTGTAAGTAATACAATAAGTGTTTTATCGAATTGTTTTTGACTTCTTAAATATTCACAAACTTCAAATCCAGTTCTTTTGGGCATCATTACATCCAAAATAATACAGTCTGGTGCAAATGAATTGGCTTTTTCAACTGCTTCACTACCATCTTTGGCAGTGGCTACTTCGTAGCCTAATTTATTTAAATGAAAGCTGATAATTTCAATAATATCTGGCTCGTCGTCTGCAATCAATATTTTTATAGGTGCTTCCATAATCTTGGTGTAAAATTACCCTTTATATGTCAGAACTTTCAAGGGGGCTCACATTATCAAATTGTTAACTAACTGCTATTTCTAGGTTAAGATTGACTACGAATATGTTTAATATAGGGGTTATGTTCTTTTTCTCTGCCCCATGTAGTTTCGGGTCCATGACCTGAGTAAATGGTAAGTGAATCGGGTAGGGAAAATATTTGTTCGCGAATACTTTTTATTAGGTCTTGCGCATTACAGCCTGGAAAATCTGTTCTGCCTACACTGTCTTTAAAAATTAAATCTCCATCTATAATAAAATCTTGTTTTTCATGGTAAAAACAAATGCTTCCTGGAGAGTGTCCTGGTGTAAGTAATACTTTGAATGCATCTTGGCCTAGCGTAATGATGTCTTGGTCTTCGACATATTGAATAGGCCCTTTATAGGCATCTACTGGAATACCATATTTAGCTGCGGCCTCTGGAAATCGGTCCAATACGATTTGTTCGTTAGCATGCAAAATAGGGGTTAGCCCATAAGTTGCGTGGATAAAGTTATTACCAAAGACATGGTCTAAATGACAATGGGTATTGAATAATAAACTAGGTTTTAAATTTTCTTTACGAATAAAATCAGTTAAAATTTTTTCTTCAATGCGCGTATAGCAACCTGGATCCACAATAATGGCTTCTTTCAACTCATTATATAAAACATATGTATTTTCCTGAAATGCGTTAAAGCAAAATGCTTGAAGGGTAATCATATTTATGTATGGGTGCTTAAACTTTGACAAATATTTTTAACAATAGAAGGACCTTCATAAATAAAGCCTGTCCAAATTTGAACTAAGGAAGCCCCTGCATTTATTTTTGATAGCGCATCGGCTCCAGTGAAAATACCTCCACTGGCAATAATAGGAATGCGGCCTGCTAATCCTTGGTGTAAATATTTTAAAACTTCGGTGGACTTCTCCAATAATGGTTGACCACTTAATCCACCAGCGCCAATTTTTTTTGCTTTCTCTTGATTCAGTGCATTTAATAAGCTACGATCAATGGTGGTATTGGTGGCCACGAGTCCATCTATTTTTATTTCCGATGTTAATGCAATAATATCATCTAATGCAGCTCTTTCTAAATCGGGGGCCATTTTTAATAAAATAGGTTTATTATTTTTATTGAGGTTTTGTAGTTCTGCAAATATTTTTCTTAAAGATTCTTTTTCTTGCAGTTCGCGAAGTCCCGGCGTGTTAGGAGAACTTACATTCACTACAAAATAATCCACCACTTCTTCTAGTCCTTTAAAGTTGGTACAATAGTCCATCCAAGCAGCACTGTTTTCAGTGACTTTATTTTTTCCAATATTGCCACCAATAATTAAAGGGGAATTATTTTTAGCTTTTCTATCTTTTAATCTTTTCGAAATAATATCTAACCCTTCATTGTTAAAACCCATTCTATTTATTAAGGCTTTTTGATCGGGTATTCTAAATAAACGAGGGGCGGCATTACCTGCCTGTGGTTTAGGTGTCACCGTTCCAATTTCTACAAATCCAAAACCCAACATTTCTAATTCGTCTAAATAGGCTGCGTTTTTGTCGAAGCCAGCGCCCAAACCAACAGGGTTAGGGAACTTAATACCAAAGCAGGTTTTAGCAAGGTTTTTTTCTGGGTATTGAAATTGCGCTGCCAGTTGTTTTTTCAAAAAAGGAATACTAGCTGCCTGGTGCAAACCTTGCATAGATATTGAATGAGCCGTTTCCGGCGGGAGCATAAATAAGAGGTTGCGCGCTATGGGATACCACATACCACAAATTTACGATGAAATATTTAGTTGCATAAACAACTTTTTACAAAAATGACTACATTTAGGGTGTTAAAATTCTTATTTTATGCAAGAAGCGTATATCGTTGCAGGCTTTAGAACAGCTGTTACAAAAAGTAAAAAGGGTGGTTTCAGATTCATGCGTTCCGATGAATTAGCCATAGAAGTAATTAAGGGTTTAATGAAAACTTTACCTGCTGTTGATCCAAAATTAATTGATGATGTTATTGTGGGCAATGCAGTTCCTGAAGCAGAACAAGGTTTACAATTTGGAAGAATTATTGCAGCGAAGGCTTTAGGTATTGAAGTACCTGGTATTACTATTAATAGGTATTGTGCAAGTGGTTTAGAAAGTATTGCCATGGCTACGGCTAAAATAAGAACAGGCATGGCGGAATGTATTATTGCAGGTGGAACTGAATCTATGTCAATGGTCCCAACCGCAGGCTGGAAAACGGTTCCAGCGTATTCTATTACAGTAGATGAGCCCGATTATTATTTATCAATGGGACTTACTGCAGAGGCAGTAGCCAATGAATATAAAATTTCAAGAGAAGATCAAGATGCATTTGCATTAGCATCACATCAAAAAGCAAAACAAGCCATTGATAATGGTTATTTCAAAAAAGGAATCTTACCTATTGAAATAAATGAAACCTATATCAATGAAAAAAATAAAAGAGCCACGCGTACTTATACAATTGATACAGATGAAGGCGTAAGAGCAGATACCACTATTGAAGCATTGGCTAAATTAAAACCAGCCTTTGCTGTAAAAGGTTCTGTGACAGCAGGTAATTCTTCTCAAACAAGTGATGGTTCAAGTTTTGTAATGGTGATGAGTGAAAAAATGATGAATTCTTTGGGCTTAAAACCTATAGGTCGTTTAGTGAACTGCGCTTCAGCAGGGGTGCACCCAAGAATTATGGGCATTGGCCCCATTGAGGCTGTTCCAAAAGTGCTCAAACAAGCTGGCATGAGCTTGGATCAAATAGATTTATTCGAATTAAATGAGGCCTTTGCCTCTCAGTCTTTAGCCGTAATTAGAACCCTTAATTTGGATACAAATAAAGTCAATATTAACGGCGGTGCCATTGCACTTGGCCATCCTTTGGGCTGCACGGGTAGCAAACTAACTGTTCAAATTTTAAGCGATTTAGAACGTCTTCATAAGAAATATGGCATAGTCACTGCCTGCGT
>CANCRC010000156.1 GCA_947380435.1 Chitinophagaceae bacterium | reverse complement strand
ATAAGATAGAAAATTAAAAAGGCCCTTATTTTTTTAAGGGCCTTTTTAATTTTAACGATTCATGCTGGCTAAAAACTCTTCGTTGTCTTTAGTACCTCGCATACGTTTTAATAATTCATTCATTGCTTCATCGTTATTCATATCATTAATGAATAAGCGAAGAATATTCATTCTACCTAATACTTCTTTATCTAATAATAAGTCGTCACGACGTGTGCTAGAACCCACTAAATCAATAGCAGGGAAAATACGCTTGTTCGCTAAACGACGATCTAATACTAATTCCATATTACCTGTTCCTTTGAACTCTTCAAAAATAACTTCATCCATTTTTGAACCTGTTTCAATTAAAGCAGTTGCTAATATAGTAAGTGATCCACCATTTTCAATTTTACGTGCTGCACCAAAAAATTGTTTTGGACGAAGTAGGGCAGTAGCTTCTACACCACCCGATAATACTTTACCAGAACTTGGCGCTACGGTATTGTGTGCACGTGCTAAACGTGTAATAGAATCTAATAAAATAACTACATCGTGTCCGCACTCTACTAAGCGTTTTGCTTTTTGTAATGCAACTGAAGAAACCTTAACGTGTTTTTCAGCAGGCTCATCAAAAGTAGAAGCAATTACTTCTCCTTTTACAGAACGTTCTACATCGGTTACCTCTTCTGGTCTTTCATCTATTAATAAAATAATTAAATAACATTCAGGATGGTTGGCAGCAATCGCGTTGGCCACTTCTTTCAACAACATTGTCTTACCCACTTTTGGTTGGGCTACAATTAAACCTCTTTGACCCTTACCAATAGGCGTAAATAAATCCATAATACGCGTACTATAATTAGTAGCCGATGTATATAAATTTAATTTTTCAAAAGGAAAAATAGGCGTTAGATAATCAAAAGGAATACGATCGCGAATTTCATCCGGATTTTTTCCATTGACTTGACTCACCTTCGTTAATGCAAAATATTTTTCACCTTCTCTAGGAACACGAACAGTGCCGTGAACCGTATCGCCCACTTTTAAACCAAATGCTTTGATTTGAGAAGGAGATACATATACATCATCGGGAGAAGATAAATAGTTGTAATCGGAAGAGCGTAAAAAACCATAACCATCCGGCATCATTTCTAAAACACCCTCAGACTCAATCACGCCATCGAACTCTACACTAAATACAGGTTCTTTTTTGGGTTGAGGATAACGCTGAGCGGGTAAGTTGGGTCCACCATTTGGTCCGCCATTGGGAGCACCAGCTGCGTTCGCTTGATCTGCCGAAGCGGGTGCTTGAGCAGATGCATTTGTTTGATTGGGGGCAGCCGCCGCTTCGCTACTTGCTGCACTTTCATCGCCAAATAATGCTTGGGCAATTTTAGAAGCCTTATCGTCTTCGGTATTGTTTTTAGCAGGCTCGGCTTTTTTAGTGGCTACTGCTTTTTTTGCGGCTGGGGCAGCTGCAACGGGTTTACGTCCCCTTTTTGGTTTTTCGTCTTTTTCTGGCACTTTGAACTATGGTTTATTTAAAAATCGAATCAAGATTTGGGCTTATTTGAACGCTTTTTGAAATTTCGGTCGAAATAATTGAGACCGTAAATTGTGTATTGGGAATAGGGGTAGCGAGCTATCAACATTAAAAAGAATCAATTTGCTCGTTGCTACTGCAATGTTAAGCAGATTTTTTAACAAAAAAACAATTTTTTATCTGTTTTTATACCTAAAACAGGGTATTTGGCCCTAGAAACCGATTATCTTTGCCATTCGAAATCAGAAACATGTTCAACGATAGAATCAAAATAAAGCAATTGTTGTCGGGCACCCCAACGGGGACCGAAGTAGTGGTAATGGGATGGGTGCGCAGTTTTAGAAATAACCAATTTATTGCGCTTAACGACGGAAGTACGAATGCCAATATTCAAATTGTGGCCACACTGGGTGAATTTGATGAAGCCCTATTAAAAAGAGTAACTACTGGAGCCTCCTTAAAAATAGTGGGTACCGTGGTGGAGAGTTTAGGTAAGGGACAAACTGTAGAAGTAAAAGCCAAGACCCTAGAAATTTTAGGAGACAGCGATGCAGAGAAATTTCCTTTACAACCTAAAAAACATTCTTTAGAATTTTTAAGAGAGAAAGCGCATTTGCGTTTTCGTACCAATACATTCGGATCGGTATTTAGATTAAGACATGCACTTGCTTTTGCAGTGCATCAATTTTATAACGAACGAGGTTTTGTGTATTTACATACACCTATCATTACAAGCTCAGATGCAGAAGGTGCAGGAGAAATGTTTAAAGTAACTACACTTCCTTTAGAAGGCGCACCAAAAAATGATAAAGGCGAAATTGATTATACACAAGATTTTTTTGGCAAGGGAACCAACTTAACCGTGAGTGGTCAACTTGAAGGAGAGCTAGGCGCCATGGCCTTTTCAGAGATTTATACTTTTGGTCCTACCTTCCGCGCAGAGAATTCAAACACCACAAGACACTTAGCAGAGTTTTGGATGATTGAACCCGAAATGGCTTTTTATGATATTGAGGACAACATGAATTTAGCAGAAGCTTTCATAAAATATTTAATTAATTATGCATTAAAAAATAATGCAGATGATATTGATTTTTTAGACGCACGTTTAGCAGAAGAAGAAAAACAATTACCTACTGAAAAAAGAAGTGGCCTTGGTTTAAGAGAGAAATTAGAACTAGTTGTTAATAATAATTTCGAACGCATTACTTATACAGAAGCCATTGATATTTTATTAAATAGTAATCACTACAAGAAAAAGAAATTCCAATATGAAGTGAAATGGGGAATTGATTTACAAAGTGAGCATGAAAGATATTTAGTAGAGCAACATTTCAAAAAACCAGTAATTGTTACGGGTTATCCAGCTGCGATTAAAGCTTTTTATATGCGCATGAACGATGGTTGTGAGCCAGGCAAGGAAACCGTGGCAGCCATGGATATACTAGCACCGGGCATTGGAGAGATAGTGGGTGGATCTCAAAGAGAGGAGCGTTTAGACAAGCTGGAAGCTAGAATGAAGGCCATGCATATACCTTTAGAGGATATGAGCTGGTACTTAGATACAAGAAGATTTGGAACCGTTCCGCACGCAGGCTTTGGTTTAGGTTTTGAAAGAATGATACAATTTGTTACTGGCATGACCAATATTAGAGACGTGATTCCTTTTGCGCGTACGCCGAAAAACTGTGAATATTAATAATGGGAATTTTATTTGTCTTAATTGGCGCGCTTTGTTTTGCCGTAAGTAATGCTTATTGGAAAAAAGTAACCCAAACTATTCCTTATCAAATAGGTATGTTTTATAGAGGCATATTCGCATCCACTATATTCTCCATTTTATATTTTGGATTTCGAGACAATGCTTTTTTTAAAGGATGGACGGTGCACAGTTTGAGTTTTGGCAATCCTTTTTTATTAACCATTGCACTAAGTGTATTTAATATTTTTGGATTAGTATTTTTTTTAAGAGGCATACAACGAGCGCCTGTAAGCATTGTGGTGCCTGTATCTGCAATAAAATTATTTACTATATTAACCGCTGTATTTATTGTAGGTGAAGTTTGGAAAGCAAATTATTTATACGCCTTTATATTTTCAACAGCAGGTTTGCTTCTTTTATATTTTCAAGGAAAACAAAATGCAAGTGTTAGTGAACAAAAAAATGGAATGTTGTATGGAGTACTAGCTAGCTTTTTTTGGGGTAGCTCTTATGCACTTTATACTTATCCAATTAGTTATTGGGGTCCGCTGGGTTTTAGTTTTGTTGTTGAAACAACTGCCATGTTATTTGGACTAGTATTAGTTATACGCGACGGCTTATTAAAAAACTTATTGAACTATATAAGTGCAAAACATATTTTCACTTATTTAAAACTAGGATTCTTACTTGTGGCTGGAGGATTGGCTATTAATATATCTTATCAGTACCTACCCATCATGGTCATTAATATTTTAATTATTAGTAGTCAGTTGTTGTCGGTGCTCATAGGTTACTTATTTTTCAAAGAAAGACTAAGCCCTAAGCAGTGGATGGGACTTGCTTTAATTATTATCTCGTTTTTTATAGTGGCAACATCGGCTTAGTAAAACACTGATTTTCAATAAAGAATCCATATTTTTTGCTATTTAAGGCCGCCTGGCCTATA
>CANCRC010000155.1 GCA_947380435.1 Chitinophagaceae bacterium | reverse complement strand
TAACCCTTCTAAAATATTCATGTCTGGAATAGGATAATATACTTCTACTATCGGTGGTCATACCTATAAATGTAGAAACAAGTCCCATGTTTGAGATGGCGTTAATTTGTTTTTCAATACCGTCTTTCTGATCTAAAAACCACCAGCCCGAACCAAATTGTACTTTAGCTTTTACGCCCCCTTCATTAAAATTGCCACAAAGCGTAGCAAATACTTCATTGTCTGCTGGATTAGAATTATATAATATTGTTTTACATAGCTCTTCCTTGCTGTCTAATGTATTTAAGAAATGAGATAAGGTTTTTGCTTGAGCATAATCGCCAATAGAATCGGCCCCTGCATCAAAACCTAGTTTCTCATGTAACCTCGTATTATTATTTCTAATAGGCCCTAAATGAAATTGTTGCACCCATCCTTTTTTATAATACATTTTGGAAAGCGCCAATAAAACAACCCCTACAAAATTATCGGCCATAGAAAAATGTAAGGCTTTTTTATTTTGTATAAACTGAGTAAAGGCTATATCTAATTCTTTAGTGAAACTAAGTGTGGCAGGCATATTGGTTAAACCATGGTCTGCATTGCGGCAGCCATTATCATGAAAATAATTTACTCTTTGCTCTAATGCCCCTAATAAATCGGAAATGGTTTTAATTTTACAATTGGCTGCCTTTTCTAATGCATGCAGGTATTGCATAAAAGCATCCTTGTTTTGAATTTGAAAAATTTTATCGGGGCGGAAAGTAGGAAGCACTTTCAATGCTTCTTTTTGTAATAGTTTATGGTATTGCAAATTATCAGAAGGGTCGTCGGTGGTGCCCACTAGTTCCACTTTATAACTTGAAAGTATGCCTCTTGTACTTAAAGCTTTTTTCTGTAATTGCTTATTGGCATTTTTATAAATAGCCAAGGCATTGTTTTTATTTAAATACTCATTAATCCCAAATGAATTTTTTAATTCCATATGTGACCAATGAAAAAGAGGATTTCTTAAAGTTTGTGGCAAGCATTCAGCCCAGGCTAAGAACTTTTGCTCCTTGGTGGCAGATCCTGAAATAAATTTTTCAGGCACACCCCAAGCGCGCATGGCTCTGTATTTATAATGATCCCCTGTTAACCAAATATCTGTTAAGGTATCGTAGGATGAATTTTTGGCAATAGCCTTTGGCGATAAATGATTATGGTAATCAATGATAGGAAGGCCTGCTGCATAACTATGATATAATTTATTGGCTAATTTAGTTTCCAATAAAAATGTATCATTAAATATGGTTGCAGTTGTTCCTTTTTTCATTGTATACTCGTTTATCTATTTACACTTTAACAATTATTAATTCATTTACTATACTATACTATACTATACTTTACTTTATTTTATTTTACTAGTAGCTTCATTAAACTATTAAGCTTCTAGCAACACCTAACTCCACCCCTCTTAATTCAGCCAAACCACGCAAACGCCCAATAGCTGAATAACCAGGATTTGTTTTTTTATTTAAATCATCCAACATCTGATGCCCATGATCGGGACGCATAGGTAGCGTTTTTTTTCTTTGCTGCATTAATAAAACAATTTCCTTAATCACTGCCACCATATCTACATCTCCTTCTAAATGATTGTCTTCAAAAAAATCTCCTTTTTCATTTCTTCTTGTATTTCTTAAATGAAGAAAATGTATTCTACTACCAAATGCTTGAATCATGGCAGGTAAATTATTATCGGGCCTAACACCAAAAGAACCCGTACAAAAACAAAGTCCATTATTCAATGAAGGTACTGCCTCTATTAAAGCTTGAATGTCTGCAGCAGTACTTACTACCCTGGGCAGTCCCAATATAGAATAAGGTGGGTCATCGGGGTGTATAGCTAATTGAACACCGCATTCATCTGCCACTGGCACTATTTGTTCTAAAAAATAAATTAAATGTTTTCTTAATTCCTTTTCTCCAATACCCTCAAATGTTTTTAAAGCTTCAGCAAATTGTTCTAAAGAAAAACTTTCTTCACTCCCTGGAAGTCCTTTAATAATATTGGCTTGTAATTGATTTTTCTCAGCCGTAGACATTTCAGTAAATCGAATTTGAGCAGCAGCCATTTCTTCCTTTGTATAATTAGCTTCAGCACCGGCTCTCTTTAAAATAAATACATCAAAAGCTATTAGTGCTAATTTTTCAAATCGCAAAGCCAAAGAACCATCTGGCATTTGAAAGGCTAAATTTGTTCTAGTCCAATCTACAACAGGCATAAAATTATAGGTCACTACTTTAATACCAGCAGTGCTTAAATTTCGAAGGCTTGTTTTATAGTTTTCTATATATTTTTTAAAATCTCCCTTCTGTGTTTTAATAAATTCATGTACAGGCACACTCTCCACCACCGACCAATTTAATCCGCTGGCTTCAATTAATTTTTTTCTAGTATTAATTTCATCTACTGTCCAAATTGCTCCATTGGGAATATGATGCAGGGCTGTAACCACTCCTGTGCAACCTGCTTGCCTAATATTGGCTAATGAAACAGGGTCAGATGGACCAAACCAACGCATGGTATGTTCCATGCTGTATTCAATATTCGCATAAGAAGGAAATTGATTCATGAGCATTTAGGGCAACCCTTTTTATAATTTAATTAGACACCAGTGTTAATGGTAAAACCTCCATCAACACCAATATCCATACCTGTTACAAATTTCGAAGCGTCGCTTAATAACCATATTAAAGCTCCCGTTAATTCATCTGGACTTCCAAATCTTTTAAAAGGAGTGTTTTTAATAATTAAATTTCCTCTATCCGTTAAGCTTCCATCTTCTTTAGTTAATAAACTTTTATTCTGTTTAGTAAGAAAAAAACCAGGCATGATGGAATTAATTCTTACAGTATCGCCATATCTATTGGCCATTTCAACTGCAAACCATTTTGTATATAAATCAATAGCTGCTTTTCCCATGCTATAACCTAGTCCACGGGTAACAGTTCTTTTAGCATTCACAGAAGAAATATTGACAATACTTCCTGCACCCGATTTTGCAATGGCAGGACCAAAAACTTGCACCGGTAATAAAGTTCCCCAAACATTTAAGTCCATTGTTTTTTTCATCCCCTCCATATTCATTGTAAAAACATCTTGGTCTGGTGACAATACCCCTTCAGGTAAATTACCTCCTGCACCATTTACGAGCCCATGTAGGAAACCATATTTTTCAACTGCTTTATTCTTGGCGGCTTCTAGTTCCGCTTCCACTAATACATTGGCTTTTAAAAATAGGGCTTCTCCTCCTTGGCTTCTAATAAATGCAGCACGCTGTTCACCTACTACCTCGTTTTGACCAATTAAAATAACTGTGGCCCCATGCTTAGAGATAGCCTCTACAAAACTGCCTCCTAATACCCCGGTGGCACCAGTCACTACAATAACTTTATTTTTCAGTGTAAATAAATCCTGCTCTTGACTTCGCATATTGGCCTTCATTTTCGTTGCTGTAAATTAATTATAAATATCCATCTTAAGCAAGATTTAGACCCTAAATACATAGGCAGTTTATAATTCAACAATTAGTGCCTATTTTTGTTAATAGTATATGAATAAAATTGTAGTAGCTATTACAGGCGCCAGTGGCGCTATTTACGCAAAATGCTTATTGGATAGTTTAAGCCAAATGCAGGACCAAATTGAGTCGGTAGGCATTGTTATGAGTGATAATGCAAAAATAGTATGGGAGACAGAATTAGGCAATCAAGACTATACTAAATACCCCTTTCATTTTTACCAAAAAAACGATTTTAACGCCCCCTTCGCTTCAGGCTCGGCTCAATATAATACTATGATTATTGTTCCTTGCAGTATGGGCACCTTGGGCCGTATTGCAAGTGGCATGAGTGATGATTTAGTCACTAGGGCTGCTGATGTTATTTTAAAAGAAAGAAGAAAGCTCATACTAGTGGCGCGTGAAACACCTTATAACTTAATTCATATTAAAAACATGGAAACAATCACTTTAGCAGGTGGTATTATTTGTCCGGCCACTCCAAGTTTTTATAGCAAGCCTCAAACCATTGAAGAACTAGCTTATACTGTAGTGCACCGCATACTTGATTTAGCAGGATTAAAAGCAAATAGTTATCGTTGGGGTAATAACAAATAACTAATATTAAAAATAATTAAGACGAGTACTAAAGCCTA
>CANCRC010000154.1 GCA_947380435.1 Chitinophagaceae bacterium | reverse complement strand
GCCTACTTTTTTAAATGGATGGCCATCCCATTTGGCTTTATTGGCTATTGCTTAGTATCTTTGTTTTACAGAAAAACAATCACTCAATAAAATTCGTATGACATTTCAAGTTCAAATTAAAGTAATGCCTTTGAAAGATTTATTAGATCCTCAAGGAAAGGCAGTTTTAGGTGGCCTGCATAATTTAGGTATGACAGGTGTAAAAGATGTTAGAGTAGGAAAGCATATTACATTACAAATTGAAGCAGCCAATGAGGCATCTGCTAGAGAAATAGCCGAAACTGCTAGTAAGCAATTATTAGCCAATGCAGTAATGGAATATTTTGAGATTGAATTTGTGAAGTAGAACTAGCTATTAATTATTTTTAATTATTTCCATGTTATATATTGTTCCCACACCCATTGGAAATTTAAAGGATTTTACTTTCAGGGCCATTGAAGTGCTGCAAGAAGTAGATTTTATTTTGTGTGAAGACACGCGTACTTCTTCTAAGTTATTACAGCATTATAAAATTCATAAACCACTTACGCCTTATCATCAACACAACGAGCATAAGGTAGTGGATCATTTAGTGCAACAATTACAAGCTGGTAAAAATATTGCTTTAATAACCGATGCAGGAACGCCCGGTATTTCCGATCCTGCCTTTTTATTAGTGCGTGCTTGTAAGGCAGCTGGAGTAGCCATTACAAGTTTACCAGGCGCTACAGCCTTTGTACCAGCGCTGGTGAATAGTGGACTACCTGCCACTCGTTTTATATTCGAAGGTTTTATTCCCTTAAAAAAAGGTAGAAAAACTTTAATGGAATCCTTAGCGGGCGAAGAACGCACTATGATATTTTATGAAAGCCCCATGCGACTAGTAAAAACATTAGAATTATTCGCCACCCATTTTGGTGCCGACAGACAAGCTTCTGTAAGTAGAGAACTTACCAAAATATACGAAGAAAACATCTCCGACACTTTAGCCAACTTAATTTTACACTTCTCTTCCAAGCAAGTGAAAGGGGAGATCGTAATTGTAGTGGACGGAAAGCATTAGAAACCCTATGACAAACTTAATTTTTATTGGAAGTATTTTTTTGGTTTTAGTAATTATCTACATGTTACTTTTTACTAAAAATGCGGCTAAGTCATACGCAGATTATATTTTGTCTCTTTTATTACTTGTTCACTGCTGGTCTGTTATTTTATTTTTAATTTTATATTCAGAATATATTTTACTCTTTCCGCATGTATTTAAAACAGGACTTCCGCTTAATTTTTTAATTGCCCCATGCTCCTATTTATATGTTAGGGCTGTTTTATACAATGAGAAAAAGTTTCAGAAACGCGATCTAATTCATTTGATTCCTTTTGTCATTGTGTTTATTAACTATATACCTTTTTATTTACTTCCAGTGAATGAAAAGGTAACAGTCATTCGAAATTCTTTAAATTATTGGCCAGATACATTTAAGTATCAGGCAGGTTTTTTACCTGAAAATTTTTCAATCTTATTTAGATTAATTTTGGCAAGTATATATCTTGTATTGCAATGGAATTTAATTTTATCCTATAAAAAAATACATAAAGAAAGTTCTATACAAATTCAAATTAGCAATGTTTTAAAATGGTTAAAATTATTTACAATCACTTCGACGGTTATATTTTTCGGGATCATAGGTTTCATGTTGACAGTATTTTTTTTACCGTCCTATTATAATGATTATATACTCATGCAAATTCCTAGTTTGCTTGTGTCAGTTGGTTTTTTTGTCATGGCGGCCTATTTATTGACACATCCTGAAGTATTATCCGGACTTCCATTTGTAAAGTACAAGGAAGTGCCATCTGATGTAGTGAATGATAAAAGCTATATGTTGCCTTATATCAATGAGGATTATAAACATGAGATGGAAAAGATTGTACAATTCTTTGAAACAGAGAAGCCATATTTAAATAAGGAGTTGAATATTAGCCAGGTTTCTGTTGCTTTAGACATTCCTTCTCGAGAATTGTCATTCATTATTAATAACCATTTTGGCCAACGCTTTACCGATTTTTTAAATAAATACAGAATCGAACATATTACTAAAAAAATTAATAAAGAATATCTTTCTAATTTCACCATTGAGGCCATCGCTAGTGAAGCAGGATTCGCGTCAAAAAGTACTTTTAACCTTGCTTTCAAAAAGTACCATCAATGTACCCCATCTGAGTATTTTTCTAAATTTTAGCTTTTTGCCCCTTTTTTTGCATTAATAGCAGGTGAATTTCTGAAGTTCATACAGTTTTCGATTACTATATAATGCAAAGGGCCCTTGTATATGATATTTTTGAATGTTAACCCCGCATTTAAAATATCCAAATATTACATAGATTAATGTGTTCAGCCCCTTTTGGTCGTTTTATCCTTTTTATTCTTTTATTCGTTTTTGCTGGATTTTCAAATATGAATGCCCAATCCATCACCCCCTATACCTTAAATAATGGGGGCGGTTTGGCAACAAATATGGACTGGAGTATGGGGGAGACGGTTTCCATCGCCCATTTTACCACAGCCAATTACAATTTGAATACGGGGGTGCTACAACCCATGACAAGTATTGTTACCGCCATTAATGAATATGGACCTGCTGTATTTGGCAATCAAATTATCATAGGACCAAATCCTACTAGTAATGTATTGCACATACATGCAAAATTTAATGAGCTAGGTAGTTTATCATTTCAACTTCTAGATGCGAAATCATATACTGTATTAAATAATGAAGCGGGAACTATATCAAATATTTATGAGAAAGATATAGTAATGCAGAATTATCCGTCAGGTGTATTTTATATGAAAGTATATTTTAAACCAAACAATGGTTCGGCCAAAACAGGCATTTATAAAATTATTAAACTATAACAAATCAGTTCTAATAAATAAATTAAGCACTTATGCAAAAGCAATTTCTTTTTTTTAAATTATTACTTTGTTTCGTTTTTATTTCAATGATTTCTGTAAATAGTATAGCACAAACAGGATTAAATTTCCAGGGCGTTGCTCGTGGTAGTAATAATGTAATTTTAGCGTCACAGCAAATTAGTTTACGCTTAAGTGTTTTACAAGGCAGTGCATTGGGTGATGCTGAATATATAGAAACGCGGAAGGTTATCACCAATGCTCAAGGATTATTTGCAGTAGTTATAGGTGATGCAGATGCGATAAGCACAGTAGGAAACTTTAATACAATTAATTGGAAAAACACCCCTAAGTTTTTAAAAATTGAAATGGATGCAGCTGCTGGAAATAATTTTATTACCATTGGTACCACCCAATTTCAGTATGTGGCTTATGCACAATATGCAAAAACTGTGGACGCGGAAAATATGCTAGGAGTATTACCTATTTCTAAAGGAGGAACAGGGCTATCTTCCATTGCAGCATTAAAATCGGCTTTGTCAATAGATAAAATAAATAATACTGCAGATGCAGATAAGCCAATAAGTACAAAAACACAAGCCGCTTTAGATTTAATTTCAACAACTCTAACTGATACAATAAGCTTATCTAATAGAATAAATTTAAAGGCAAATGCTTCTGATGTAAATATAATTACTACAACATTAGGTGCTAAGTTAAATGCAGCAGACGCCATTAAATTTACTAAACAAGCCTATTCAGATTCATCTTTACTTACTAAGTTGAAAATAGCGGATACATCTGCCATGTTAAGTAGTCGAATAGCGAGAGATACTTTAAACTTATCCAACAGAATAAATTTAAAAGCAAATACAACAGATCTTAGTTTAGGTTTAGAGCTTAAAGAAAATATTTCCAATAAATCAACGGCTAGCGATTTAGGTGGCTTATCGCCTAGCGATGTTTTATTTCCAACTCAAAAAGCAGTCAAAGATTATGTAAGCGCCAATGCAAGTAGTGGAGGTGTGGCAGATGGAGGCATCACCAATCTTAAATTAGCTGATGGGGCAGTGACCTATGCTAAATTCCAAAATATACCTACAAATTCGATTCTTGGTAATACGAGTTCTTCTACTACAAGTGTTCAGGCAATTGCAACAACAGGCTCGGATAATGTTGTGTTATCCAATAGTCCAACTATTAACTCTCCTATATTAATAACTCCTAATCTTGGAGCTGCAACCGCTTCAAGTATCAATAATGTGACAATTAATGGTTTTAATTTTAAAAGTGATGTGCCTTCTCTCACTATCAC
>CANCRC010000153.1 GCA_947380435.1 Chitinophagaceae bacterium | reverse complement strand
AAATAACATAAAGGCCACGAAGTGGACTTTTGTTGAGGCTAATGTTTTTATGCTTTTGCACTGAGGGTTAACAGGATCACCGAACGAAGTGAGGTGATCCGATATACTTTTAAAAAAGTATATGATAAAAGAGCGAAGCGACGGCTATCCTCTATTTTTTAAAAAGGTATAGGTTTACTTGAAATTTAAAATTGCCCACTTCAACAAACTATTATTCTCTTTAGGCAGGTCTAATTTCTTTTTAATATTATAGCGGTGGTTGCGAATAGTCTTTTCAGATACAAATAATATTTCAGCTATTTCTTTACTCTTTTTTTGTTCAGCAATTAGCTGAAGCACCTTGGTTTCAGTCGCTGTTAGTTTTTTATTAGTTGCCATAGTTTATACTACTTGTTTAGTTGTATAAACTTATTACATATAAAATAATTCTAGATTAAACTATTTTAAGAAATTGCTCTATGAATAGATTATTTGTAAAATTTTATGAATTTTTACTAAATCTGATTAAACTAGTTTAATAAAATAGGTAGAAAAATTAAATTGCTTAAACTATTTTAAGATAGGTTTTAATACTTCAAACTTACCATCGATAGTTTTTGTATTGTATTCTAAGCCCAGTATATGAGCGACTAATGGATAAATATTTACGTTTTCAAAGCCATCAATGGTCATTCCTTTTTTAAAGGCGGGGCCCCAGGCCATAAAGCTGGCGCGCATTTCAGGCATATGGTTATCAAAACCATGTTTACCTAATGAAGCTTTACTCTTAGATAAATTAAAAACTTTAGGAAAATGAGGAACCACAATTAAATCTCCTAATCTATTAAATTTATCATCTGCTTTTTTATAATGCCAGTAGTCTGGAGTCTCATCTAGTTTATAAACAGTTACGCTTGTATCATTTTTAAGCGCAGTATAAGTAGGTTCTATTTTCGATTTATCCTTAGCATATAAATGTAGTTGCGTATCGCCCCAAGGCACAGTAAAAGAAGCGGTATCAATACTTGCAGGTAATGACTTGGTATTAACATTATCTACTTTAGCCATGCCATGGTCTGAAACAAAAATATAATTAATAGGTAAATGCAAACTTGAAAGTGATTCTTGTAAGGCATTAATACTACTATCCACAAATTGAACCGATTTTTTTACGCGTATATCGTCTGGCCCAAAATTATGTGCATCGTGGTCTACATCGGGGAAGTAAAAAGTAATTAAGTGTGGGCGCTGATCTTCTGGAAGGCTTAGCCAATCCTTTACGGCTTTAATACGCGTTGCAATATCAATTTTCTCATTATAGATATAATGATAAGTAGGTTTAATGCCTTGTATATCGGCCTCTGATGCCACCCAATAAAAACTAGCGCTAATCATTTTTTGCTGCTCTGCTAAAACCCATAATGGAGTGCCTCCATACCATTTGCCTTCAGCCACCATTTTCTTATTACCCATATTATAAAAAGCGCCAGTGGGAATATCTATATAACTATTATCTACAAGTCCATGATGAGAAGGGTATAATCCTGTGACTATACTATAGTGATTTGGAAAAGTGACAGAAGGATAAGAAGGTATCATGTAATTCCCACGAACCCCTTGTGAAGAAAGGGCCTGTAATTTTTTGGCTTCGTAGAGTTCAGTAAAATCGGCTCTAAAACCATCT
Source organism: Chitinophagaceae bacterium (assembly GCA_947380435.1). Taxonomy (GTDB): domain Bacteria; phylum Bacteroidota; class Bacteroidia; order Chitinophagales; family Chitinophagaceae; genus Sediminibacterium. The sequence goes on along the minus strand of CANCRC010000153.1, from coordinate 2,554 downwards.
GCGGAAATTAAAATAACATAGGGCTTAGTAATTTGTGCAGGGCTATTTTTTCTTCCACTAATAATTTGTTGTGAAGTATCCTGCGCACTTGCTTTCAATAATGCGAATAAACTTACGATAAATAAAAAACGTTTTAACATAAAATAATTTGAAGAGGTTTAAAATAACCAAACTGCTTGTTTGCTAAAATGGTTTTTTATTTAATTTTTGTCTTATAAAAATACTAATGGGTAATGTGAGTAGAGCTACTAAAATACCACCTGCCAAGTCTAATGGAAAATGTTGTGCTAAATAAATACGTGAATAACTACATATAAGTGCATATACTAATCCAATGGCAAATACTTGTTTATTAGGAAACAGATAAGTAGTTAAAATAAATAAGGTAAAGGCGGTGGCAGTATGACCTGAAGGGAAACTATTAAATGTGTGAATTTCAACGCCTGGAACTGTATGTATTTGCGTAGCATCTAATCCACTTGCCATGGGGCGCATAGCAGTGCCAAAAATATAATTTTTTGCAAATTGGGTAAGCAGGGTAGATACTAAAAAGTTCATTAAAATAAAAGTTGTATCCTTTTTATACAAACCTACCAGTACTATAAAATAGGGAATCCAAATCCAGCCCTCCGCCAAATAGCTACTGTATCCAAAAACCTTATCGGCAATGAGGCCTAGGTTCGCGTTTAAATAAAGGAAGGCCTCATTCTTGCCCCAAAATAAACTCATTGAGAATAAGCTTGCAGCAAGGCTTAAACTCAATAATTGGGCTATTTTATAGTGCATTTTTTGCAAGGCCTTGATTTTTACAAAATTACAAAATCTTTATTCTTTGTTCTAAACAAATTATTTAAAAGGTTGTTATAACTTTAACCCCTTAGATGAGCCAAATTAAAGAATATATCACCGTCGTTGGTGCCCGAGAGCACAACCTTAAAAATTTCGATATTGTCATTCCCAAAAACGAATTAGTCGTATTTACGGGGGTGAGCGGAAGCGGTAAGTCCTCCTTGGCTTTTGATACTTTATATAATGAGGGTCAGCGACGCTATATGGAAAGTTTTAGCGCTTATGCTAGGCAGTTTATGGGTGAAATGGAGCGTCCCGATGTAGACCAAATTACTGGACTTTCTCCGGTCATTGCCATTGAGCAGAAAACCACTAATAAAAACCCAAGGTCCACCGTTGGAACAGTTACAGAATTATATGATTTTCTTAGATTATTATATGCACGTATTGGGAAGGCCTATAGTTATAATACGGGCAAGCCCATGGTGAAATTTTCTGAAGCAGAAATTATTCAAAATATTTTCACCCAGTTCAAAGACAAAAAAATTAATTTATTAGCACCCGTGGTGAGAGGTCGTAAAGGACATTACCGAGAATTATTTGAAGAAATTAGAAAGAAAGGCTTCGTGAAAGCAAGGGTAGATGGAGAGATTATTGAGCTAAGACCTAAATTCCAAGTAGACCGTTATAAAATTCACGATATTGAAATTGTGATTGACCGTATTCCAGTGACGGATGCCATGAAAACAAGACTAGGAGAAAGTGTAGCCCAATGTTTAAAAATGGGCAAGGACTTACTCTTTGTTTTAGAAGAAGGTAAAACGAAACTGGTTCAATACTCTAAACAATTAATGTGTGAGACCACCGGTTTAAGTTATGAAGAACCGTCACCTAATAGTTTCTCATTTAATTCTCCTTATGGAGCCTGTCCTAATTGTAAAGGTTTAGGCAATGTATATGCCATTGATATGAGTTTGCTATTGCAAGACCATACATTAAGTATTAATGAAGGCGCCATTCACCCTTTGGGAGAAGCAAGAGAGGCTAGTGTATTTAATCAAATAAAATTATTCGCTAGAAAACATAAAATAAATTTAGATAAAGCCATTCAAGATTTATCTAAGGAACATTTGAATTTAATTTTGTTTGGAGATAAAAATATTTCTTCCACTTTGGACATGGACTTAAACGATGAGAACATTCCCAATGAATATACAGGTAGCTATGAAGGTATTGTACCCATGATGAAAAGATGGTTTACCTCCTCTCAAAGCACCGACCATTTAAAAGCATGGGTGGAAGGTTATATGGAATTAAATACTTGTCCTACATGTGAGGGAGCGAGACTTAGAAAAGATAGTTTATGGTTTAAAGTGAATGATAAAAATATTGCTGCTTTAAATGATATGCATTTAGACGCTTTGCAGGAATGGTTTAAAAAAATACCTGCGATGCTTGATAAAAAAGATACTCAAATTGCATCTGGAATTTTAAAAGAAATTGACGACCGTATTTCTTTTTTAATGAATGTAGGCTTGTCATATTTGTCTTTAAGTAGGCCTTCTAAATCCCTTAGTGGGGGCGAGTCTCAAAGAATTCGCTTGGCCACTCAAATTGGTTCTCAATTACAAGGGATTACTTATATTTTAGATGAACCTTCTATTGGACTTCACCAGCGCGATAACCAAAGGTTAATTACTGCGCTTAAACAATTACGCGATATTGGTAATACTGTTTTAGTAGTGGAGCATGATAAAGATATTAT
>CANCRC010000152.1 GCA_947380435.1 Chitinophagaceae bacterium | reverse complement strand
CACAGTCGACCCGATCTTATTAAAGGGGGCGAACAAACACCCAATGGTCTTTATTTGGGTGGCAATATGGAGCAAGTGATAGAAGCTATAAGCAATGGAGCTGCCAATCAAGAAGAAATCCAAGTTTTTATTGGCTATTGCGGATGGGACGAGGGAGAATTGGAAGCGGAGCTGATAGAAGGAAGCTGGACATTCAGTTTATAATATGCGTTTAACAGTAACTCAATTCTCTTTTAAGAAGCTTACCACCTTCTTGTTGACCAATGTTGGTTTTTCAAGATATGGCAAATGTCCAGCATCTGAAACAGATAAGAACTGAACATTTAATACCGATCTAATTGAATCGCTATAGTTATAGGGTACGGCATGATCTTCTGTACCCCAAATTAATAAAGTTGATTTTTGTAAATTTTGCAAGCTTTTATATCTATCTAAATTAGGTATTGTATCATAATGAAAAAGGGTGGAGACTAAAGCCTTTCTTGTGCCCTTATATTGCATTTGTACTTTGTAACGGCTAACCCAGTTCGGGAAATTTGCTGGGTATTTAAAATCATCTAATTGACTTAGCGCCCTTTCTTCAGAGTTAATTGCCATCATTTCATCTAATGCCTGCTCTGTTAAAGTAATATTAGTTTTACCAGCTGCTGGGTCTATTAGTACAAGCTTTTTAACTAGGGCTGGATAGGTTAAGGTGAAATTTGCACTTACAATTCCTCCAAAAGAGACCCCCATTAAATATACTGGGGTTTTAATGGACAGTCCTTTAATTAAATCGAATATTTGTTGGGAATAAACCGTTGTTGTGTATTCTTTATTGAGCCTATCGGAATACCCTCTACCATATAGGTCATATCTAATTACTTGAAACCCTTCTTTTACTAGATTTTCAAAAAAACCGTCCCAAATATAATAAGGTACACTAAAACCATGTACAAGTAGTACAACACCATTTTTGGCAACACCCGCTTTTTCATAATGGGTAATGCCATCACTTAATTTAATGAAGCTGCCTTCCACTCCTTTTCTAGCTTCAGCATTCATTATTTTTTGCTCTGGATCCTTAAACTGAGCATTTGTATTAATTGCTATAAAAGCAACAATTATTAACAAAAGACTTTTATTCATGTTGTATATTTTAAGCACCAAATATATTTAAATAGATGGAATTTAAACTAATGGCCTGGTTGTTATGAAGATTTTTCAAGAAAACGAAGGCGTTGATTTGTAGTTAGTTACGTTTGTATAAAACCGAAACTTACCTATTTTGACCGAATTCAGGGGGTGTTTTCCTCACGCAGAGCGTAAAATAGATGTTTAGGCAAATTTGAGCCGCAAATTTTAGCTATTCGGCTCAAATTATTTGTATATTTGAGCCGATAAAGTAACCAAATAGGCTCATTATGTATAATTGGCAACACAAAAATTGGCCTGAATTTAAATTTGATAGCTCATCAATAGATAATGAATTGATGAAGTTTATGTTAAAAGCAGGAGAACTAAAAGGTATCATCTCTGCATTACCAGAATCAATAAGTACTGAAACGATTATACAGATAATGGTATCTGAAGCAATCAAAACATCTGAAATAGAAGGAGAGATAATAAACAGAATAGATGTAATGTCATCTATTAGAAAAAATCTTGGATTACATATCTCACAAGAACCGAAAGATAAAAATGCAATTGGATTAAGTCAATTATTAATTGATGTAAGAAATACTTATAAACAACCACTAACTGAAAGCAAGATTCTTCAATGGCATAAACTGCTTATGGGGAATAACAAAAGAATAAATGCAGGACAATGGAGAAAAGGAAATGAGCCTATGCAAGTAATTTCTGGATCTGCGTCTGACCCTAAGGTTCATTATGAAGCTCCCCCTTCTAAAACCTTATCAAAAGAAATGAAGCGGTTTATAGAATGGTATAATAAAAGTGAAATTAGCTCCCCAATAATTAAAGCAGCAGTAGCACATCTTTATTTTGAATCCATTCATCCTTTTGAAGATGGAAACGGCAGAATTGGAAGAGCCATTGCGGAAAAAGCACTTTCACAAGGATTTGACAATCCTATTATGTTTAGTATTTCAAAATCTATTGAGGAAAATAGAGCAGCTTATTATAAAGAATTACAATATGCACAACAAAGATTAGAAATTACGAAGTGGATAGAATGGTTTGCATCAATTATAATTTTTGCACAGGATGATGCTGAAAAAACAATACAGTTTACTATCAAAAAAATGAAATTTTTTGATAAGTATGATAAAAACTTTAATGATCGTCAAAGAAAGGTTGTTAATAGAATGCTAGAAGAAGGCACTAATGGCTTTAAGGGTGGCATGAATGTAAAAAAATATATAAGTATAACAGATACTTCAAAAGCAACAGCAACAAGAGACTTGCAGGAATTAGCAGAAATGAATGTGTTTGTAATTAAGGGCGTAGGAAGATCAACTAGCTATGAAATAAATATTTAATTTACAAAATGAAAAATAATAAAGAAATAGTAGTTCTAATTGGCGCAGGGGCTATTGGTCAAGCAATTGCCAAAAGAGTATCTACAGGTAAGCATATATTAATTTCAGATATTAAAATTGAAAATGCAGAAGTTGCTGCCAAAACTTTAACTGATGCTGGTTTTGAAGTAAGCACAACTGTTGTAGATGTAGCTTCAAGAGAATCTATCGAAGCATTAGTATCAAAAGCTGTAAGCATTGGAAAAGTTGTTGGGTTAATACATGCAGCAGGTGTCTCTCCCTCTCAAGCATCTCCTGAGACTATTTTAAAAGTTGATTTATATGGAACTGCTTTAGTACTAGAAGCATTTGGTAATGTTATCGAACAAGGAGGTGCTGGTGTAGTAATTTCTTCACAATCTGGTCATAGACTACCAGCACTTACAATAGAAGAAGATAAAGCATTGGCAACTACTGCAGTGGAGGAACTATTATCGCTTCCATTGGTTAATCTAAACAATGTAAAAGATTCTTTACACGCTTATCAACTTTCAAAAAGAGGAAATTCTTTACGTGTAAGAGCTGAAGCTGTTCGTTGGGGAAAAAGAGGAGCAAGAATTAATGCAATTAGTCCAGGTATTATTATAACACCACTAGCTCAAGATGAATTAAATGGGCCAAGAGGAGAAAGTTATAGAAAAATGATTTCGGCTTCAGCCGCCGGAAGAGCAGGTACGCCAGATGAAGTAGGTGAATTAGCCGCATTGCTTATGAGCGAAGCTGGTGCCTTTATTACAGGTAGTGATATACTTATGGATGGCGGAGTAACAGCAGCCTATTTTTATGGTTCGTTGGCAATTTAAAAAACTGAAAACACCAATTCGAACCGAATTCAGGGGGTGTTTTCCTCACGCAGTGGATATGTAATAATTATAGCTTCGTTGCGATCATTCTTATCACATCTGCTTGACCTTCATGATACTTGCCTTCACTCAATTGAATTTGCACATACTCCAAATAATCAATGCTTAAATCTTTGAAATCTTCTGAAAGAATTTCCTTGGTATTAAGCATATCAATGTCCTTTGGACCTCCAGAATTATTTTTTAATTGATCAGGACAAAAAGTTTCTAAAATAACTTTCCCACCAGGTTTTAACCATTGGATTATATTCTTGTATAATTCCTTTCTTATGGGTGTAGGCAAATGCGTATAAATAATAGCAACAGCATCTGCGCTTGCTGCTGGATACACAGCCAGGGCAGCATCTTGTAGCTGAAAACTAATTTTTACATCATACTTTAAAGCCAAACCATCGGCCTTTACTTTTCCAGCTTCACTTAAATCAAATGCTTGTACATTCCATCCTTGTCTTGCTGCATGCACCGCATTACGGCCTTCTCCATCACAAGGTAAAATAATAGTACCTGGTTTTAATTTACCTAATTCCTCAGCAAAATATATATTAGGTGCTTCTCCATACACAAATTCGGTTTCACTGTATCTATCGTTCCAAAATGAATTCATAATTATTTATTATTTCGATTCTATGGTATATAAAATAAATTATATCATACACCAACTATGACACAATATACTTATTTAATAATTGAACCAATGAATTGGCTTGTTGAACACCAGGCTGTCTCCATTTAATTTCTCCCTTTGAAAAAATTGCAAGCGTTGGTACACTAGATACATTTAACTCTGATGCAAGTTTTTGATTTTTATCTACATCAATTTTTATAATACGAACCTTACCCCCTAACTTATCTCTAACTTGTTCCAAAATGGGAGGCATCATTTTACAAGGGCCACACCACTCAGCAAAAAAATCCACTAAGACAGGTAAATCACCATTAATGA
>CANCRC010000151.1 GCA_947380435.1 Chitinophagaceae bacterium | reverse complement strand
GATCATCAATATTTAGACCTCTTTGAACGAAAACGGCTTCATCTTTACCCATAGATGCCATCACTTTTTTTGCACCATAATCAAATGTTTCATTTAAATCATTCATGTTTTGTTTTGAACCAATAGTTATTAAAAAAAGAATGTTAGGCTCTGATTCAGGGCCAGCAACTCTTTCTAATACATTCCAGCTAGTTAATTTGCCTTCTTTAACTAAAACTTGTGCTACTTTACTCCAAAAGTGTTCTTCATTTTCTAACATCACTTTTAAGTCATTGCCACCCACTTTTCTATAATCATGCATTACGTAATACGGCTGTGTTAGCTGTGCGAAACTCATCATACAAATAAGCATGGTGACTACTAGAGATACTGTTTTTTTCATAGTTTATATTTTTGGTATATATAAATATAGCTCTCTTTTTGAAACTAATAAAATTTTATAAATTATTTTTTATTATAACTTCACCATCTTAAACTGCTGTACTATTTTGTTATCATTAGAGCTTACTTTAATTATATAAGTTCCTGCCGATAACTGACCAAGTGTTATTGGCATACCGGCTGTAAGGTTTTGTTTAGTTGCTACCCTTGTTCCTGTTGCTAAATCATATACTTCTATATTTAGCCTTTGATACCCCTTCACCACAAAATCGAAGTTCAGTTGGTTAATAAAAGGGTTAGGTGCTAGTTTAATAAATTCATTAGCACTTAAATTAATCACATCGGTTACTAAAAAATAATAAGGGCTGCTTAATGCACTCACACAGCCGTTTTGAGTTGTTTTCACAGTATAAGAGCCAACAGCTGAAGGTTTTATTTTTTGAGTAGTGTCGGTTATAGCAGTGCCATCTTTATACCAAAGGTTACCTGTGCTTGAATTAGAGACAAGACTGTTGGAAGTGTCGCGAGAAATAGTTGGAGTGGATGGAGTAGAAAACTTAAGAAGCATAATAGCATCTGAGGTTTTGGTACATCCATTCGTATCAATTTTTGTTACATAAAATGTATCATTAGTCTTAAATACCAATTGATCCGTATTAGTTGCCTTTACTTTATTATTTACATACCAAATGGTACTATCAGATTTTGAATAGTTAGTTAACTTAACGATGGTGCTATCTGAACCACATATAGTGTATTGGGTTTTATCAAAAATAGGTTTTGGGGCGTCTGCACAACTTACTTGGTATAAAATAGATACTCTTTTGATGTTATTAAAATCATACATCAATAAAGCATTTGTATTTTTTTTAAAATTGGGGTATTTTATAAGCTGCATTTCTTTAAAATAACTACTATCTAGTTTTTTTCCTGATTCTAGCTTAATGTCTCTTATTAAGGCTTTTTCAAATTTCCCATTCACAACTTTGTAATAATACCCTAAAGTAGGACTACCATCAATATAGTTTTGTGGATTTAATCCCCATGTACCTGGTATCATTTCAATACCTTCTGCTGTTTCGTCAATATCTAGGCCATGAGAATATATATCTGTGCCTCTATCAAATCCACTATCCTTAAAAAATTGTGTGGTTAAATCTTTGCCATTTAAACCCAATACCTTCCAACCATAGGTAGTTCTATTAAAATTCTTTTTATAATAATTATTCATATAAAATCCACCAACCACAATTTCTTCTTCTCCGTTTTTATCAATATCCATTTTGTAGGCTGTGATTTTTTCATGTATACAAAACCTATAATAATCATCAGCATCTAGTTTTGAATATTTTATAGGTATTAAAATTGAGTCTCTATTTAAGTTAATTGTTTCAATTTTTTGTGTACTAAAATTATACTTTGCATAAGTAAAATTTCTAAAGTTATATGGCTGCCAGTCTGGCTCACCGATATCTTTTGAATAAGAATTATCAAATAAAATTGTAACAAACTCATTTTGATTATTTGTGTTAGCTACATTAAAAAGTGGATATCTACTTACATTTGGATCAAATCTTGATGTCCAAGCTTTTGAAAAATCTGGGAGCATTTTATAAAATTGCTTTTTTGATTTATCATACTTATATACATTCATTACATCTGGATATCTTCCAGCGGCAACAATTTCATCAGAGCCATCTTTATCAACATCAGCTGCATAGGTTGATTCTACATTTAAGTTGTTTACGTCTAAGGTTAAAGTATCAAATGATTTACCGTTATTTATAAATACCTTCTCTGGCCAATTATCATTAACCATTTCTGGACTTAATTTTCTATTGCTATCTGCACCGTGATAGTTTTGTATTATGTAGTGATAATCGGTTAGGCCGTCTCCATTAAAATCTCCAAAGCCTCCGAGCCACATGTCTCCCTTGGCTTTTATTACATAATTTGTATCTAAAACATATTGACCATTTTTATTTTGAATAAATATGCCCTTTAAATACTCTCTTGTAGCATTATTACTTGGAAATAATTGGAATGTTAAATCGGGTAAACCATCCTTGTTAAAATCATATAAATCTACTCCCTGATTGGTTCCAATACTTCCAATTTGGCCATTTGCATTTCCATTACCAGGTGCTGCTGAATCAACACCTCCATTATTTCTTTTTAACCAAGAAGAAAATCCTTGAGGGAAAACCAAAATACTATCTTTTACAATCCACTTTTGAGCATGCAGTTCATTAAATATTGTACAAAATAATATGAGGGCTACTAGTATATGTTTTTTCTTCATCTTATTTTCTATTAATATTTGAATCTGAATTTTTTATTAATCTTAAAGCCTGTTTTGGTATTTTCCCACCAGAAATAAGTCCACTTAGGTGTTCCTAATCTACTTTTAGAATAAGTGGGGTAGTATAAATCAATATCTCCATCACGGTCTATATCCTCACACCATGCCTGAAATTCTCCAATAAGGGTTTTATCAATTTCTACAAAGTTATCCTTGTATACGAACTGAGTGCCGGTGTTTTCAAAGTAGTCTTGTATATAAGAATTTGCGCCATTTTCAATAACTAGGCCACCAATAACCAAATCCATATCTCCATCTCCGTCACCATCGAACAAGGTTATTCTTTCGCTAGTGGTTGTATTATTAGTTGGATAAACATATTTTTCTATATTCTTTCCAACGATATCCATATTAATAACAGTTTTACTTGTTACAATATTTAATTGTGGTATAGGATTTGTTGAGGAATAATTTCCAAACTCGTCTTTTTGACGAACATAAAAATTTACAAAATCTATCGAACCATCTTTATCATAATCATACTTTCCATACAATCCCTGTTGAAATAAAGGCTTCAGGGTTCTTTTTTCAAACTTATTACTTCCAAGGTTTTTATAATAAACCCCTTCGTTCATGCTTGAAGCCAAAATATCAGGCAAGCCATCAAAATCCCAGTCATATATATTGATATTAAACTGAGACTGCTTAGGTATATCTAGAATTTCAGTTACATCATAATTTAAATTGCCTTTGGATATTAATAAATAGGTATTTACTCCGTAGAATTTTATATTACTACTCCCGGTTGAGTTACCAAAATCCCACTCTCCCATATAGGTTATAGCAAAATCTAAATAACCATCATTATTTAAATCTCTATAGTCAAATAATAATTTATTCAAGGAGTCTCTAATTAATGGGTTTCTTTCTTTTATATTAAAAGTAAAGATGTTTTTTCCGGTATAATCCTTAACAAACAATAGTGGTGGCTGTTTGGGATCACTACTTCCTGTCCAGGTAATAATATCTGGAATGCCATCTTTATTTAAATCGTAAGTACCACTTTTACCTTGCACGTGATCATTCCAGTTTAAATTTTTATCTATGTCTACATTAATAGCTGAAACGTATGGTATGTTCACCGCTGAAATAGATTTAGCACTTGTATTTGTTGAGGTAGATTTTGAAGTAACATTTACTTGAACAGAATAATTTCCCATTCTTTTATGACCAGGTATATTTAAACTTAAGCTAGCAGCTGTTAAAGTAGTATCTAATTTGAATATTTGTTTAGAGCTATCTGTCCAGGTGGTAGTTACTGAATATATAAAACCTGCAGCAGGAACTTTAGTGCTTACTGTTATAATAAGGGGCAGTGTATCTGAAACATAATATGTTCCCGTATCTAAGTTGGTTGAAAATTTAACGGCTTCTTCAGGAACCACAACTACTGGTGGGGGTGTAACAACTACTTCTGATTTTTTACATGCAATGAGAAATAGGATGCCCAAGACAAAAACGACTCTTTTCATAAAATATAATTTTATGCTCTTGGGGTCGTCAAATATACAATAAGTTATATATTATCTTATTAAACAAAAAAGCCCCCAACTTTCGTTGAGGGCTTGTGGCACCACCCGGGCTCGAACCGGGGACACAAGGATTTTCAGTCCTTTGCTCTACCAACTGAGCTACAGCGCCATCCTTT
>CANCRC010000150.1 GCA_947380435.1 Chitinophagaceae bacterium | reverse complement strand
CTTACTTTTCTAAAATCCATTAAAGCGGCAGAGTCTTCAGGGGCAATTAAACCTTTTCTATTAGGAGGTACATTTAATATCATATTAACACCATGTCCTACCGATTTTAAATATAAATTAAATAAGGTCTTACCCGATTTTACGGTACTGTCTTCTTCTGCATGATAAAACCATCCCTTGCGAATAGAAACATCTGCTTCTGCGCCAATCCAATTCTTTCCATTAAAGTTTCCTCTATTCAATGTATCGTTAGGGGGAGCACCTTCGCCTCTTTTAAAACCTGCAGTATCTAATAAGTTCCAATTGGTCTCATTAATTAATCCGTTCTCATTGCCTACCCAACGAATATGAGGTCCAATATCACTGAAGATAACAATATTGGGTTGGTAAGACATTGCAGAATCTTTGAACCTTGTAAAATCATAGACTTGCTTTTTACCATTAGGGCCTTCTCCATTCGCGCCATCCCACCATAGCTCTGTAAAATTGCCATATCCCGTTAAGAGTTCCTTCATGGTTTGAATATAGATATCGTTATACGCTGCTGTACCATATTGTGGGTGGTTTCTATCCCATGGTGAAATATATACGCCCATTTCAATGCCCGCTTTCTTACAAGCTTCAGATAACATTTTAATGACATCTCCTTTTCCATTCATCCACTTAGATTCTCTCACTGTATGCTTGCTAAACTTACTTGGCCATAAACAAAAGCCATCGTGGTGTTTAGCGGTAATAATAATGCCTTTAGCGCCTGATGCTTTGGCAATGCGAGCCCACTGGTTACAATCTATTTGAGTAGGATTAAACACATTCGGATCTTCACTTCCTTTTCCCCATTCTAAATTGGTAAATGTATTGGGGCCAAAATGCATAAATAAATAAAATTCTTTTTCATGCCAAGCCAATTGTTGCTTAGTAGGAGTGGGTCCGAATTTTTCTTGCGCCACTAATATTTTATTAGATGCTAAAAAGAAAAGGACTGTGGTGAAAAATAAATAAATATATTTTTTCATGGGACGATTTTTAGAAATAGATTAATTATTTACAAGAATCTGTTTATTAATGATAACTATGAATGATTACTATGAATGAATTGAAAGCGCTCTTTTATATAATTGAATGGTGTTTTCTAAACCTAAATAAAGGGCATCACTAATTAAAGCATGTCCAATACTTACTTCATCAATACTTGGAATAGATTGTATTAAATAAGGCAAGTTGAATCGGTCTAAATCATGGCCTGCGTTAATACCAAGTCCTAATTTTTTTGCAAGAGCTGCTGCACTGATATAGGGCTCAATGGCTTTTTCTTTATTTCCAGCTGCAAACTGCTTAGCATACATTTCAGTGTATAATTCTATTCTGTCTGTTCCAGTACTTGCAGCGGCTTCCACCATTTTTTCATTAGGGTCTACAAAAATGGATACACGAATGCCAGCATTTTTAAATACTCCAATGATTTCTTTTAAATAAGATTGTTCTTTAATAGTATCCCAACCATGGTCGCTGGTTAATTGCCCCAAGGTGTCTGGAACTAAGGTTACTTGATGCGGTTTGTTGGCTAAAACCAATTCCACAAACTTGGCTTCTTTGGGGTTGCCTTCTATGTTAAACTCTGTGCTTAAAATAGCGCTTAAATCATAAACATCTTGGTAGCGAATATGCCTTTCATCGGGTCTAGGGTGCACTGTAATACCTTCGGCCCCAAAACGCTCACAATCCCTTGCCACCTGCACTAAATTAGGATTATCCCCACCACGGCTATTTCTTAAAGTGGCTATTTTATTTATGTTCACACTTAAACGAGTCATAGGCGAATTTAAGTTATTTTTGCATCTCAAATATAAGAAATGGCTTATTCTAGTTTGGAGGCTTGTTTATTGGATTTGGAGCGTACCGGGCAGCTTTTGCGCATCAAGGAAGAGGTAGACCCATTCTTAGAAATGGCCGCCATTCATTTGCGCATTTTTGAACAAAAAGGCCCAGCCATTTTATTTGAAAAAGTAAAGGGTTCTAAGTTTCGTGCGGCTTCCAATATTTTTGGCACACTAGAAAGAAGTGAATTTATTTTTAGAGATACACTTCCTTTCGTAAAGCAATTGATTGATATAAAAATTAATCCTTTAGCAGCTATTCAAAATCCATTAAAATCTTTGGCGGCTTTACCGGCAGCTATCAATGCAGTTCCTAATAAAAATCCAATTTCAAAACCAGTTTTATTTGAGGAGATTAATATTAGTGATTTACCCTTAATACATCATTGGCCCATGGATGGGGGTGCTTTTGTAACACTTCCACAAGTATATACAGAAGACGCCGACAAACCAGGCATTGGGAATTCTAATTTAGGTATGTACCGTATTCAATTAAATGGAAACGATTATATATCGAATAAAGAAATTGGTTTGCATTATCAATTGCATCGTGGTATTGGTGTGCATCAAACCAAGGCTAATAATAAAGGACTTCCATTAAAAGTAAGTTGTTTTATAGGTGGGCCACCTGCACATAGTGTTGCTGCTGTAATGCCGCTTCCAGAAGGCATGAGTGAAATGAATTTTGCTGGAGTACTTGCAGGAAAAAGATTTGGGTATACTTATATAGATGGTTTTTGTGTAAGTACCGACGCCGATTTTGTAATTACAGGAGAAGTATTTCCTGGAGAGAATAAACCAGAAGGCCCTTTCGGAGATCACTTAGGATACTATAGTTTGCAACATCCTTTTCCTGTAATGAAAGTGCATAAAGTGTATGCAAGAAAAAATGCCATCTGGGCATTCACGGTAGTAGGAAGACCACCTCAAGAGGATACAAGCTTTGGACAACTTATTCATCATATTACGGGATCGGCTGTGTCTAACGAAATACCTGGATTAAAAGAAGTACATGCAGTAGATGCTGCTGGAGTGCACCCCTTATTATTAGCCATAGGCAGTGAAAGGTATACGCCGTTTTTAGAAAATAAAAAACCTGCTGAAATTTTAACCATTGCCAATCATATTTTAGGCACCGGACAATTAAGTTTGGCAAAATTTGTTTGGATAACGGCAGAGGCAAAAAAATCTAAAGAGGGTAAATTAAAAGACACTAATTCGTTAGAGAATAAAACTACTGGTGTAAGTGGAAATGAATCAAATGCAAAGCCGCTTGATGTAAATAATGTGCCTGAGTTTTTACAGTACATGTTATCTAGAATGGACTTTTCAAATGACCTACATTTTTATACCAACACCACCATGGATACTTTGGATTATTCTGGTGATGGTTTAAATACAGGTTCTAAATTAGTCTTGGCTGCTTACGGTGATGTTCGAAGAAAACTAGCATTAGCCATTCCAGAAAATATGAATGCACTCAATGCTAATGCGCAATTAATTATGCCAGGTGTGATAGCTGTAAATGTTATGAGTGCTGTAAATGCTGAAAGTATATCTATCAGATCTATTCAAGAAAAATTAAAAGGACAAGGAGAGAGCTTATTAGAAAAGGAAGGCATTGCAATGATTATTATTACTGAAGACCCTACTTGGATGGCTGCTGAATTTAATAATTTTATTTGGGCCACTTTTACAAGAACTAATCCTGCTAAGGATATTGATGGGGTAGATAGCTATACAATTAATAAACATTGGGGATGCAAGGGGCCATTAATTCTAGATGCTACTATTAAAAAGCATCATGCACCTGCTGTGGTGAAAGATACGGAGGTAGAGAAGAAAGTGACTGAGCTATTAAGTAAGTATGGCTTTTAGATAAAGCTTCTAATAACTCTAATAACTATTCGAAGTTTCTATAAGATATAGTTTTTGTATTTATTATTTATACTTCAATCCAAGTGTGATCGGCTAATAATTTTACTGTAGCTACAAAACCTGCAAAAGGTCCTGAACCGCCGCCCCATTCGCTAGGCGCCACTAAAGAGAGTACATGAGAGCCATCGGTTTTTTCATACACATGATACACTTGACCTATTTGTGGTTTGAAAGTAATTTTAGCTTCGTAAATCATTAAACTTAATTCTTTGCGCTTTCTAATTTCTTGTGCTTGTCTTGCTAGTAATTCAATTTGCTCTTTAATTTGATTTAACTGCATATTGGTTTGATCTTCCATAGCAGATAAAGCCTTATGTTTTATGACCCCTTCTTTCATAGGGCGAATAGCCACACTACCTGCAGAAGAAGCATAAGGCAGTACACTTAGTTGTTTATGGTATACTTCTATATTTTTAAAAGCCTCTCCATTTTCTTTAGTACCGTAGTGCGTTACTTTTAAAAAACCATTAGATAAAATTTCATGTACAACTTTAAGTACCTCTTTATTGTCTTTGCTAAATTGAACAGTTAAACAAGAGCCATTATTTATTTCGGCAAGCACTTCGTTTCCAAGTATTGGATTTTCGAATTCCTGTGCTATTCCATTAGGTATAAC
>CANCRC010000149.1 GCA_947380435.1 Chitinophagaceae bacterium | reverse complement strand
CATTTTTTTTAATTTTAATTTGTTCTTGAATCATTTTTAATCTTTCTTGTTTTTTAGGCTCTCTACTATTTATTGAACGAGCAGTAAAATAATGATGTGCTGTTAAAAACTTATCTTGAATACTTAGCCATTCTAATTCAGTTAATTTTTTATTCAATTGTATTTCTTGCAATAATTTATTACTGTTTTCGATATAATCTTCTCTACCTAAGTAATCTAAATCGGCATCACAAATAATTTCTTCATATATATTTTTAGGGGATTGCGGAATTTTGGTAGCCAAAATCATCCCTGTTATTTTATTAATCTTTGCTTTGGGAAAATTTAAAGCCGTTAACACGGTAGTGGCATATTCAGCCCCTCTAGCCTCATGTCTTGTTGGCTCCCAGATATACCCGACATCGTGTAACCATGCGGCGAGTTTAATGTCCCCTATTTCTGCTTTGGACATTTTTTCTTTTTTGGCTATTTTTTCAGCCTGTTCTACTACATCTCTGATATGGTGTATGGTATGATAAGTATAGTTGGTTGGTAAATGCGAAATTAAAAAGGCTTCAATTTTTTCAAAGGCTTGCTCGTAATGAAAGGCTGGTCTGTTGTATAATATTTCTTTAATTTCTATCGGCTTCGCTTTGCCTTTTACTTTAACTGGGCTTAATTTTTTCCCTTTAAACAACTTGTTGGCTTTTACTTGTTTCCAAACAGCATCAGAAACAATAATTTCATCTGATGCAGCTACAGAACATAAGCGAGAAGCCAAATTCACTGAATCTCCAATCACTGTAAAATTCATCTGTTGTCTAGAGCCAATATTACCGCTAATTACTTTACCTCTATTAATGCCAATACCAATGGTAATAGGAAGTTTAGAATTGATAATTCTTAATTGATTAAATTCAATCAATTTTTCCTGCATTTCAATGGCAGTAAGTACTGCATTTTCTGTGTCTTTGTCTGTGGAATTAGGCGCCCCATAAATGACCATTAAGGCGTCGCCAATAATTTTATCTAAAGTACCATTGTATTTAAAAATTATTTCAATCATTAAATTAAAATAATCATTTAAAGTTTCAACCACTTCAGTAGGTGACATTGTTTCAGACATAGAAGTAAATCCTCTGATGTCTGAAAATAAAATGGTGGCTTCTTGTTCTTGGCCACCTAAGTTTAACATCTCCTCATTTTCCAATAATTGATCTACGATCTGTTTGGAAACGTATTTTTTAAAAGTAGATTTTAATTTATCTAAGTTGGATAAATCTTCCATGGCTACCACCGAGCCAATAGGTTCATTTAAATCATTCAACAAGGGGGATACAGAAATATTGACCGATGTTGATTTGCCATTACAATCAATTTGAATTTGTGTTTCTGAAATGGTTGTTAAAACCTCCTCGCATTTTGAAATTAATGCATTAATGATTTCATTGGATTCAAAAACATATTCGTAATGATTGCCAATCACCATTTCTTTTTCTAAGTTAATGATGGCGGTTGCAGCACGATTGACATGGCTTATCTCCCCCATTAAATTGGTAGTAAAAACGCCTGTCACAATGGATTGCATAATGTTATCATTGAAGGTTTTAGCTTCTTTGATATTTTCCATTAATTTGATATTGTTATAGGCTACCCCTGCCTGAGAAGCAATGGCAGAAAGCATATTGGTATCTGATTCATCAAAAGGAGAAATACCCGCTCTTGATTCCTTATCAAATAAAACGATTACACCTACCAGGTCCTTTTTATCTAACAAGGGTGCAATTAAACCATACGTGCAATTGGTTCTAGCTAAAAAATTATCATTGGAAATTTCAATGGCTAATGGCTTTCGATTTTGATTCACTTCATTAAAGAAGCCTTTCTTTTTATTGAAGATAATACCCTTCAATGCCTCTACGTCGATATTAAATTCGGCTTCGATTTGAAATAAGTCAGAATTGTTATTCTGCATTAAGATCAAGCCCGAAGAAGCATTTAAAACTGCACAGGATTTAATAAGTATTTCTTGTAATAAAATAGAAACATTTTCAAATGAGTTTAACTCATTGGTAATATCTAATAATGTTTCTAATTCAAGGTACTTAAGCTGTAGTTCGTTTATATTAAACTGCTTAGTCATTACAATGCGCCTACTGCTTCTTCTTCTGTAGCAAATACAGTTGAATATTTAGTAAGTCCCATGATATTAAAAGTTTTGGCAACAATGGGGGCTAAATTATAGTAACCAATTTTACCATTTACTTCTTGTAATTTTTCAATGATTTCAATTAAGATAGAAACACCAATACTGTTAACCACCTTGGTACCTGCCATATTAATTAAAAACTTATGCTGTCCGCCTTTTATTTTTTCATAACAAATTGCTGATATAGCTTCGCCACCTTCGTTGTTTAAATAGCCATCTGTTTCAATGATGACAATTTGGTTTGCTTCTTTTGTGCTTTTGATAAATGAGCTCATTATTTTTTATTTTAAATTTTAGTGTTTGATATTTTTTTTCATGGTCACAGTGGTACCATCGCTATTTGACTCAAATTCGACAGAATCCATTAATTCTTGAATCAATTGCAATCCCCATCCTCTTTTGCGTTCATCCTTCCCCATCTTATTTTCAATTTTAGGAATTTCTACTTTTGTTTTATCAAAGCCAACGCCCTGATCTATTACCTTCATCACCAAAGAATCTTCTTCAATTAAGAAATGTATAAAAACATTACTATCGGTTTTAGAATGTTCAAAGGCATTGATACAGGCTTCAATTAAAGCCATACTAATTTCACCGCTTTGGTCATCGGTTAAGTGCATATGCCTAGCAATAACTTCGGCAGTTTGCGTTGCTATTAACTCCATATTCGGGAGAATTGGCAACTTGAGTTCTACTGTTGGTTTTTTCATATTGATTGTTTTTAAACTTTTATATTTTTTATTTATGTTTTATTACAACTAATGTAATATCATCTGGATTGTGTCTGCCTGCTAACCATAGATCCGCTTCTACCATTAATTGCTTGATAATTTCTTCGGCAGAAAAATTACCATAAGTTGAAATTAAATTCTGAAGTTTTAAATAATCAAACAATTCCCCTTCTAAATTAGGTGCTTCTGGTAATCCATCAGAAATAATGACCAAAATATCTCCTACATTAAAGCTTGTTATAGTTTGATCATAGTGAACATTGTTAAAGCTACCCAATGGAACACCTGACAATTGAATCTCCTCTGTGTTTTTTATATCTGCACGGAATATAAAGTAAGGTGGCATCCCTGCAGAACTCAAAGTAAGTTGATTGCCCTTGATGTGTGCAATATTCAAACTCATTCTTAATATGCCTAAATCAACTTTTTTAACCACTCTATTTAATTCATGCAACATCTCTTTTGGCTCCATTTGAGGTAAACCAATAAGGCCTGCTTTAGTGATTGAAACCAGCATGCCACTTGGTGTTCCATGCCCAGTTGCATCTCCGCAAATAGCATAAAGTGACCCATCGTTTTGTTCAAAGAAGTCATAATAATCACCCCCCACTTCTGTAGAAGTTCTTAAATATCCTGCTATATCTAAATCTTTAATAACGGGCAAAGTCTTAGGCAATAATCTTTCTTGCAAATCTTTGGCAGCTGCTAACTCAGAATTTTTACGTTCATTTTCGGCTTGTATTAAAGATTTTTTTGCTTGAAATTTACCAAATTGAATAAAGCAAAATAATAATGTTAAAAGATATAAGCCATAAGCCCAAATAGTTTTATACCACGGTGGGTTTATTTTAAATTCTAAAACACCTTGTTTTGATATCTCACCACTTGCATCTTTAGCTCTTACATGAAATGTGTAATTACCTTCTTTTAAGTTGGTGTATTCTTTTTTATAATCAGAAACAAATGAACTCCAAGTACTGTCTTGTCCTTCCAACCAATAACTAAAAGTTGTTTTAGTTTCATTTCCAAAAACCGGATAAGCAACTTCAAATCTTAAATTATTTTTACTAAAGGGTAACGTACCTGGGGACAATGGAATTTTATTATCATTGGCAAAAACTCCTCTAATTAATGCACTGTATATTTCATGTTTTGATTGAATGGACAATTCAGGAAAGAAACGGTATAATTTATCATCTTGCGATCCAATCCATAACACTTCATTTTCACTAACACCTTCTGCAAAAATTCCATAACTTAATTCCCCAAGTTCAACTTTATAAAAAGGATATTGTTTTAAACTAAAGCCACTACTAGGATTATATTGTGTTTTATAAATTCCATGATCACTAACCACCCAACCATTTTTTGAACTGGAATTATAGGAATAACCCCATTTAGTAATGTTTTCAAATTTTTGTTTGTTAATCCCGGTATATTTTAATGTATTTTTTGTTAAGTCAATTGAATAAAAATTGTTAGCTGAATCATAGGCTAAATAATATTTATCATTAAATAATTGAAACCTTAAAAGACTTTTTACTTTATTGGATTTATCACTTTCAAGCTTAATAAATTCTCCTTGGCCTGTTTGATCATATTTGTATAAAAAATTACC
>CANCRC010000148.1 GCA_947380435.1 Chitinophagaceae bacterium | reverse complement strand
CCATTATTATTGGGCGCCAGAATTGTGATGAGTTTGCCATGGGAAGTAGTAATGAAAACTCTGCCTATGGCCCCGTAAAAAATGCCATAGATCATTCCAAAGTACCTGGTGGTTCTTCAGGAGGCTCTGCTGTTTCCGTACAAGCGGGTATGTCTATGATTAGTATTGGATCGGATACAGGTGGTTCTGTAAGACAACCTGCAGATTTTTGCGGGGTAGTGGGTTTAAAACCAAGTTATGGAAGAGTATCTCGTTATGGTTTAATTGCCTATGCCTCTTCCTTTGATCAAATAGGTATTTTTTCAAAAACTATTGAAGACGCTGCTCTTGCTTTAGAAGTAATGGCAGGAGAAGATGAATTTGATAGTACGGTTTCTAGTAAACCAGTTCCTGCTTATAGTAAATTATTAGAGCGTAAAGAAATAGAAAGTCAGGAAATAGAAAAGACAAATAGCCCTAAAAAAGTTGCCTATTTTAAAGAAACACTTTTTCATCCTGGCCTAGATGCTGAAATTAAAACGAAAATAGAAAACTACTTCAAAGACTTAGAGGCAAAGGGGTATCTAGTGGAAGCTATTGATTTTTCTTTACTCTCTTATTTAGTACCTACATATTATGTATTAACTACCGCAGAGGCTTCTAGTAATTTATCTAGATTTGATGGCATTAAGTTTGGCCATAGAACTAAGGAAAGCATAGCGGACCTAAATGATTTATATAAAAAAAGCAGAACAGAAGGATTTGGAGAAGAAGTACAAAGAAGAATTTTATTAGGCAGTTTTGTTTTAAGTGCTGGTTATTTTGACGCTTATTTTACCAAGGCCCAACAAGTTCGACAAAAATTAGTGGACTTAACAAATACTGTGTTTTCAAAATATGATTTAATACTATCACCTACAGTACCTACCACTGCTTTTAGCCTAGGTGAAAAAAATCATAGTGCTACGGAAATGTTTTTAGCAGATATCTATACTGTGTATGCGAATTTGGTGGGTATACCAGCCATATCCATACCCTTGTTTACACATAGTAATGGCATGCCATTTGGCTTACAAGTAATGAGTGCTAGTTTTAATGAGATTGGCTTATTAAGCTTTTCAAAAGAACAAATGCTTAATAAAGTATAAAGGAGTTATTAAAAATCGTCTTCTAATTCATCTTTGTCGTCAAATAAATCGTCGTCGTCAATATCTTTGAGATCATCATTTAAATTAAAGTCGTCGTCTTCGTCTGATGGTTTAAACTTACCTGGTTTTTTGGAAGCTTTTTTCGGCATATCAAATTCTTCGAAGTCAGGATCCCAGCTGGTATCTTCTTCTGTCTTTTCCCAATCATCATTCACTTCTTCCTCTTCCTCCAAGTCATCATCGTCCACGTCTTTTTTCTTCGCAGTTGATTTACTTGCTTTATCTGCTTTTACAACACCATTTTTGGGTGCAGCAGTCTTTTTTTCTTTGATAGTTTTTAATGCCATAGGTAATTACAAAATTAACAATGTAAAATTTCAACTCAAAATTGTATTTACCAAAAAAAATGAGTCTTTTTTTTGAAAATAATTGAATTTAATTTTGATTAAATATTACTTAGTGTAAATATAATTAATATTAAACATGTACGATTTGATCTCTTCCTGGTCCGTTGGAAACATATTTCACAGGAACGCCTAAAAATTTATTAATATAATCTATGTAGGTCTTCATAGTGGCAGGTAATTCTTTCTCAGATTTCATTTTAGTAGTATCTATATTCCAGCCTTGCATTTTTTTCCAAATAGGTGCAACCGGCGTACCTACTAACTGAAAAGGCACATAATCAATCTCTTTGCCTTCCATTTCGTATGCGATACCTAATTCTAATTCCTTAAAAGTATCTAGAATATCGGCCTTGGTCATAATAATTTGTGTTACACCATTGATCATGCAAGTATATTTAAGGGCTACTAGGTCAATCCATCCACATCTTCTTGGTCTGCCGGTAGTGGCTCCAAATTCGCTACCTAGTTTTCTTAATTCTTCTCCTGTCTCATTATGTAATTCAGTAGGGAAGGGTCCGCTACCTACTCTTGTACAATAAGCCTTTGTAATACCAAATACTTCATTAATAAGTTTTGGGGCAATACCTAAACCAGTACAAACACCTGCTGAAATAGTATTAGAAGAAGTTACGAAAGGAAAAGTACCAAAGTCAATATCTAACATAGAACCTTGTGCGCCTTCAGCCAATACTTTTTTACCTTTTGAAATTTGATCGTTGATAAAGTATTCACAATTAATAATATTCATGGATTTTAGAAACTCTAAGGCTTCGAAAAACTCAGTTTCCATTTCACTAATATCTTCATTGAAATTAAAACTATCTAAAATTTTCTGATGCTTCATTCTTAAAGTAATGTACTTGCTAATGAAGTTCTTATTTAATAAATCGCCTACTCTTAAGGCATTACGGCCGGTCTTATCCATATAGGCTGGGCCTATTCCTTTTAAAGTAGATCCAATTTTACTCTCGCCCTTGGCTAATTCAGAAGCTTTATCTAATGCACGGTGTGAAGGAATAATAATATTGGTTCTCTCAGAGATAAATAAATTCTTTTTTACATCCACGCCCATCGCAGCCACCGCATCACATTCTTTTTTTAATGTAACAGGATCAAGTACCACTCCATTACCTATAATATTTATTTTGTCTTGGTGAAATATACCAGAAGGTATTTGATGTAAAACCATTTTAGTGCCATTCACATATAAAGTATGACCTGCATTCGGTCCGCCTTGAAAACGCGCAATGATATCGTAGTTAGGAGCGAAATAATCTACAATCTTTCCTTTTCCTTCATCGCCCCATTGGAGGCCTAAAATTACATCTACCATATTTGAGTGTTTGAGAGAGCAAAAATAAGTCTTGGCTAGTTTATTACCTATTTAAACCTAAAATAATTAGCGCAACTTTTACACAGTTTCGGTGTCAAATCGCATAACTTGTTGAATACCGCTGAGGGACTTAATTCTATCTACCAATTCTTCCAATTCATCCTTATCGTGGACATATACTTTAATTGTACCCTTGAATAAGCCTTCGGTAGATTCAATGGTGAGGGCGGCTATATTTATCTTTAATTCACCGCTTATAATATTGGTAATTTTATTCACTACCCCTACATCGTCTAAACCAATAATGCTAAGGCCTGTTAGGAAGGAAATTTCTTTATTTTTAGCCCACTTGGTTTTCACTACTCTATGGCCATAGTTGGCAAGTAGTTGCGTAGCATTGGGGCAGTTGTTGCGGTGAATAATTAAACCCTTGCCTGTACTCACAAATCCGAAAACGTCATCTCCCGGGATAGGGTTGCAGCACTTACCTAATGTGTATTTAATTTTATCGCTAGATTCTCCAAAAATGATTAACTCAGAATCCTTTTTAGCAGCTGATTTAATAGAAGAATGTTCTTGACTTATCTCAGGGCTAAGATTTACTGGTTTAGGGGCTTCAATTTTATCGCCTATAACTTGAAATAATTTTAATTCTTTTAAGTCAATGGTTTTAGTGGCTATTTTAAATAAAAGATCTAGTTGGCTAGATAATTTATAATAGTACATCACTTGGTCAATATTATAGGGGTTATAAAGCGCCCCAATACCTTCTAATTTTCTTTGTAATGTATACTTGCCTTCCTCTGCAATAATTTTTTTCTCTTCTCTTAATGCATCTTTAATACTATTTCTTGCCTTGGCCGTTACCACACTGTTTAGCCAGTCTTCTGTAGGTTTTTGCTTATTGCTGGTTATAATTTCTATTTGGTCCCCGCTTCTTAATTTATGACTAATGGGTACGAGTTTATGATTCACTTTTGCGCCAATACATTTAGAGCCAATGGCCGTATGTATAAAAAAAGCAAAATCTAAAGCCGAACTATTAATAGGCAGCATTTTTACATCCCCCTTGGGCGTGTACACATAAATTTCTTCTGCTAAAAAAGAGGTTTTAAAGTCTTGTAAAAAGTCAATGCCTTCTTCTTGCTGATTGCCCAGGGCTTCTCTAATTTGAACAAACCATTTATCGAATCGGTCTTCATTTTGAGAGCCTTCTTTGTATTTAAAATGTGCAGCTAAACCTTTTTCAGCAATCTCATTCATTCTTTTGGTTCTTATCTGCACTTCCACCCATTTTCCATGCGGTCCCATTACCGTGGTATGCAAGGCTTCGTATCCGTTGCTTTTAGGATTACTTAACCAGTCTCTCAATCTTTCTGGAGAAGGGCTATACTCATCGGTGATCATGGAATACACTTTCCAACAATCTTCTTTTTCTTTTTCTAAAGGAGAATTTAAAATAACACGAATGGCAAATAAATCATACACTTCTTCAAAGCTTACTTCTTTCTTTTTTATTTTATTCCAAATAGAGTGAATGCTTTTAGGACGTCCTTGAATTTCAAAGTCAAAATCAGCGGCCGATAATTTTTCTTTTAAAGGGCGAATAAATTCATTAATATATTTAGTGCGTTCTCTTTTAGTTTCTGCTAATTTTTTGGCAATCTCTTTGTAAATAGCGGGCTCCATGTATTTCATGGA
>CANCRC010000147.1 GCA_947380435.1 Chitinophagaceae bacterium | reverse complement strand
ACAATATAAGGTTGAAAAATACTAGAGTCTATTTGCATTAATTTTTCAAATGCATTAATTGATTTTTGATATTGCCTAGCTTCTGCATACACTTGAAAAAGAAAAAGATTAGCCTCTGCATTTTTTTGATTTTTCTCCAGCAAGCTTTCTAGTATTTTAATGGAACTAGGGTAGTCCTTCAGTACAAAAGCAGCAAGGGCTTTTTGGTAAACTTTATTTTGAGCAATATTTTCTTGGGCCAGCAATTTGGATGTATTGCTAAAAAGCAAAACGAAAAAAAATAAGAAGCATATTTTTTTACCTTTCATATAAATAGCCGTAAGTAATGTAAATATACAAATTAGGGTACTTGTATGTACTTATGTAATTGAGCGCTTAACTCCCAGTTGGGGTTGGCCTTAATATATTCAATGATTAAAGGCGTTATTTCATTGGCCTTATCCCATTCGGGCTGTAAATATAGTTTACAAGTAGCAGGTACTTGTTTGGCATAGGTCTCGGCCCACTCAAAATCATGTTTATTAAAAATAACTACTTTTAATTCCGATGCAGCAGCTATGCTTTCGCTAAGAGGTGCTTTAAATTTTTTCGGTGAAAGACAAACCCAGTCCCAGTTTCCAGACATAGGGCTTGATCCAGAAGTCTCCATATTTATTTCAAAGCCAGCTTTTTTTAAAGCAGCAGTAAGAGCGTCTAAATTATACAGTAAAGGTTCGCCTCCTGTTATAATGGCTAATCTGCCTGGATGCGCTAAAGCGCTTGAAACAATTTCTTCAATGGATAAAACCGGATGCTTGCTTGCATCCCAACTTTCTTTTACATCACACCAAACACAACCCACATCACATCCGGCCAAGCGAATAAAATAAGCCGCCTTGCCTTGGTGGTATCCTTCGCCTTGCAAAGAATAAAACATTTCCATAACTGGATATTGGGTAGTTGTACTCAAATTAAATTGTATAAATTATTTTGCTATTAAAGACCTTGGTAGGCCTTCATGGTGTTTTTTAATAGTCCTGCAATGGTCATCAGTCCTACACCTCCTGGAACGGGTGTAATAGCAGATGCTTTTAAACAAGCTTCTTCATAATGCACATCGCCTTTAATTCTAAAACCTTTTTTGGCGGTGGCATCTTCAACACGGGTAATACCTACATCTATAATAACAGCACCAGGCTTAATCATATCGCCCGTTAAAAAATTAGGCACGCCCAAGGCTGCCACAATAATATCGGCACCTAAACAAATTTCTTTTAAATTTTTGGTGTGGCTATGACAAATAGTTACCGTGCAATTACCTTGTGCAATATTGCTACTTAATAAAATACTCATGGGTCTTCCTACTATATTACTTCTTCCAATTACCACTGCATTTTTTCCTTTGGTTTCAATATTAAAATGTTCAAGCATTAAAATAATTCCATAAGGAGTAGCTGGAATAAAAGTATTTAAACCTTGCACTAAGCGGCCCACATTTACGGGATGAAAACCGTCTACATCTTTAGCGGGATCAATGGCTTCAATGACTTTCGATTCCTTAATATGTTTAGGTAAGGGTAATTGAACTAATATACCATCGCAATTAGGATCTTGATTCAGCTCTGCAATTTTTGCTAATAAAACAGCTTCTTCCACATCTGCGTCCATTCTATATAAAGAGGAACCGAAACCGGTTTCTTCACAGTTCTTCACTTTACTAGCAACATAGGTTTCACTCGCTCCATTATTACCTACCAATATGGCAGCTAAATGAGGCATTCTTTTGCCTGCGGCTTTAAGGGCTTGAGTTTGCTCTAAAAGGGTTGCTTTTACGGCGGCGGCGGCTATTTTTCCATCTAATACTAACATGTAGCAAATTTAGTTCTTGTGAATTGCAGTGCTGTAATTTTTTTTTAACATTCCATCCCCTGTATATTTGTAGTCTTAATATAAAGTATGGAACAAAACCCGAACCAGCCCTTAAACATTGAAATTAGTGAAGAAATCGCCGAAGGCTCTTACGCTAATTTGGCTATTATTACCCATAGCAATGCCGAATTTGTAGTTGATTTTGTCAATGTCATGCCAGGCACACCCAAGAGCAAAGTAAAAAGCAGAGTAATATTAACCCCTATGCATGCTAAAAGGTTTATGAAGGCCTTGGTAGAAAATGTAGAAAGATATGAAGCGGCTAATGGAACCATTGCCGATATGTTGCCTGTAGAAATTCCTATGAATTTTGGAGGCCCTACTGCGCAGGCATAATAAATATGTGTATAAGTTCGCTAGATGTTGAAAAGTAGAGCTCTTATTTTTTATGTTTTGGAAACGAGAATTATAACTTTGACGCATATCCCACCCACATGAATCCTTCAGTAAAAATATTCGCAGGAACTGGCTCTCAAGCCTTAGCAGAAAAAATTGCGCAACGTTTCGGCGCCCCTATTGGAAAAATTAATATTCAAAAATTTAGTGACGGAGAATTCCAACCTATTTTTCTAGAAAGTATTAGAGGAGACTATGTTTTCTTAGTGCAAAGCACTTATGCGCCTTCTGAAAATATTATGGAATTATTAATGATGATAGACGCTGCTAAAAGAGCGAGTGCCTATAAAATCATTGCTGTCATTCCTTATTATGGTTTTGCAAGACAGGATAGAAAAGACAAACCAAGGGTTGCGATAGGAGCAAAATTAATTGCTACTTTATTAGAAGCAGCGGGTGCACACCGTGTAATTACTATGGATTTACATGCGGCACAAATTCAAGGCTTCTTTGATGTACCGGTGGATCACTTAGACAGCTCAGCTATATTCATTCCTTACATTCAACAATTAAAATTACAAGACCTAGCCTTTGCTGCACCCGATGTAGGAAGTACCAATAGAGTGCGTGAGGTAGCGAATTATTTCAATGCTGAAATGGTTATATGTGATAAACATCGTAAGCGTGCCAATGAAATAGCTAGTATGGTCGTTATTGGAGATGTAACAGGAAAAGACATTGTTATTGTAGATGATATTTGTGATACAGGTGGAACCTTGGTAAAAGCGGCAGCACTTTTAAAAGAGAAAGGAGCTAAAACAGTTCGAGCCATGATTACGCATCCAGTGCTTAGCGGCAAGGCCTATGAAAATATTGAAAACAGCGTTTTAGAGGAATTAGTAGTATGTGATACCATTCCTTTAATGAAGCCTTCTAAAAAGATACAGGTTTTAACCGTAGCCGATTTGTTCGCCATAGCCATTAGAAATGCCTATGAAAACAAGAGCATTACCAGCCTATTTGTACATTCTCAATTAAAGGCAAGAAGCTAATAATCAAGTAGTTATCAAATAAAACGAAATAGTAAGGAGAGACTTTGGTTTCTCCTTTATTATTTCATACCTTCGCCGTCCAAATTATTTATATAAAATAAAAAGAATCAGAAATGAAATCAATTACAATCGAAGGCCACTTGAGGACCGAAAATGGCAAAAAAGCCGCCCGCCAGCTTCGCTCTCAAGAAAACGTGCTGGGTGTAATTTACGGGGGTGCTCAGGAGGTTAATTTTTATGCTCCTGCAAAGGCTTTTAAGTCTTTAGTGTACACAAGTGAATTTATGTTAGCACATGTTACAGTGGAAGGAAAAACTTACAAATGCATTTTGAAAGATTTGCAATTTGATAAAGTAACCGACTCATTGTTACACGTTGACTTATTAGAATTAGTAGACGACAAAAAAGTAGTAGCTACTTTACCTTTAAAAATGATCGGTACTTCTGTAGGTGTTAAAGCAGGAGGAAAATTAATTGTAAAGATGAAGACTTTAAAAGTAAAAGCTTTGCCAAAAGATTTAAGAGAGTTTATCGAATGCGATATTACGAATCTTGAATTAAATGGTAATATTCGTGTGCAAGATGTAATAGCTCCCAACATGGAAGTTATGAATCCTCCACGTATACCAGTTGCCTCTGTTGTATTAACACGTGTGTTGAAACAAGAAGAGTCTGCTGCTGCACCTGCTGGCGCTGCTGCACCTGCTGCTGCTGCTGCCGCTGCTGCACCTGCTGCAAAAGCTGCTCCAAAAAAATAAGCAATTTTTTAAGTAAGTATATAAAATCCCTTCTCGACTTATCGGGAGGGGATTTTTGTTATACATGCTAGCTTGTTTTTGCTTAAATTTGAAATTGAACAGTAATTAGAGAATGTCAAAATTTTTAATCATAGGGCTTGGGAATATTGGTCCCGAATACGCGCACACAAGGCATAATATTGGCTTTGATGTGCTAGATGCATTTGTGATGAAGCAAGGAGGCTTTTTTAAGTCGGACCGACTAGCCGATGTTGCTGAAGTAAAATGGAAAGGCAAAACATTTATATGTATTAAGCCCACCACTTTTATGAACTTAAGCGGTAAGGCTTTTAAATATTGGATGGATAAAGAAAAAGTAGAAGTAGAAAACACTTTAACTATTGTAGACGATTTAGCCTTACCTATTTCAAAAATAAGACTACGCGCCAGTGGTTCGGATGCTGGGCACAATGGTTTAAAGGATATTCAACTTACTTTAGGCACCGATGCCTATCCTAAATTAAGATTTGGCATTGGCAGTGATTTTAGAAAAGG
>CANCRC010000146.1 GCA_947380435.1 Chitinophagaceae bacterium | reverse complement strand
AGCTAAGTGTAATGGTATGACCCTCCAATCTACAAAAGCATAGAATAAACTAAGTGTAAACGAAATGCTGTTTAAGATTCTTAAGATATTCAATTTGCTTTTGATATATTCTTTAATGCCATGTTTCGCAGTCATCAGCTGATCAAAATGATATGTTTGCCATGAAAATAAGAATTGAATATATTGTAGACTAGAGAAACTGGTAATCATATATCCAAAAACTACTATCATTAAACTGATAGATTTTTTCTCGAAAGTACCCTGTTTGTAGAATGTAAGCCCGTATAATAAAAATACAAATGAAACTAAAAAACTGTTTTTGGCTCTTTTATTTCTGAAAATGAGCTTGATTTCATTTGATATTAACTCTCCAAAATTATCTGCCCAGTTTAAACTGAAGCTGCTATTTTTTTTATTTTTTACATCTATATCAAGATAAAAATTAGCTTTTAATAAAGTTGTATTTAGAAAGAATACTAGAAAAAATAGAACAACTGCTAATATAGAACTCCAGTGGTTATATAATAATTGACTGAAGATATATTTAGAAATTTTATCAAGTGATAATAAATTATAACTACTTCCTAGCGCGAAAAGTATAATTACTAATACAATACTTAATAACCATTTTGAATTTAGGATTGATTTCCTCTTTAAGTACATTGTCAAAAAATGACTAGTTAACATTAAAAAGAAAATAGTCACTATAAACCCAATTATAACATTATTACCATATTGAGGTTTTATACTTTCAAATAGAAAGGGTATAAAAAGTACTAATGGAATTAAATTGAAAATACTAAACAACGACCTTATATTAAGAAAATTGATTAAAATTGACTTCTTAATATTTTGTAATAAATAGGGTTTTAAAGATAATGTGGGTAACTCTTGTATCCAGTATCTAATTAGCAGGTCTAACAGAAAATAGTAGAACAAAAAAATACAATATGACTGTATTTCTTTTGAAGGGGTTAATTTATGCAAAATTGACTTTAGCATCACTCCAAGTACGATAGAAGAGAGTAATAGATAAAGAACAATAAACGCAAGAAATATTTGCGCGAAAATACTAGTACCAGAATTTCTACTTCTTGCAAATTTCTTCCATTCGTTAGAAATAAGTGTTTGAATCATTATTAAATTTAAGGAAATAAACCCCTAAATCCAATAATATGCTAAATATTTTAATTTAAAAATTATAGATCGAAAACTTAATTGATGGCATTACAGTTGACTTTGACTGTCCATCAAATTTACCAAAATATAGTTCGGGTTGAAAATGAAGATACCCAAATGCAACTGATGGCAAACCAAGCCTATATGTATTTGCAGGCAACCAATCTCCTTCTCGATGCATTAATTTGCCTATGCTTAAAGTAGACATTAGATGAAACTCATTCAAATTCTTATTTTTTTGAGATTTGACAAATCCAATACTAAGAAAATTGTTTTGACTTATTGACATTCTGTTTAAATTATCTTTTGAGTAAAAGCCATTTAACTCATAAGAAAGCGAAAAAATCGTTTGACGAGAGCGCAATAGCAAACCTACTGCAACATGAGTAACTGGCGCTCCAGATAAGAATCTAAATCCGTAATTCATACCTAACTCCAATTGGTTGTGTGGTCCCAAATATGTACCTCTAATACTTTTATTAGTCCCCAATGGCGTTATACTCCCATTTTTCATATTATAAACTGCATTAAAATGGGCAAAATAATTGCCTTCTGACTTTTCATTCAAATAATGATTTACATCTTTTCTAATTCTTGTTATACAATTTGCAAGTATTGTATCCGGCAAGCTTTTAATATCAGTAAGATTGTTTACAATTATATTAATATAAAAAGGGAAATACTGATCCCCTTTAGCTAATCCTTCTGGGGGATATATTTTGAAGGCATTCAAATTATTTAGTGTAAATAATTTTATTCTTAAAGTATCTGAATTAACCTTTAGTTCTACTAATTCATTATTTTTTAATGTAAAATTGGTTGAGTTGTTATTATTATTATTTATTCTAAATTGAGGGGCCATTTTTTGAAGTACTAAATAATCAACGCTTCTTACGATGGCATCATTTTTAAAAGAATCTACGAAATAGGATAGGTATTGTTTTGCCTCATTTAAAATCGAATCCAAATTAGGCAGTTGGTTTAGTTGATGAATGGTATACATTTCAAAAGACACTTTTACTGCTTTATTTTGGTTATTTACAAAAGTAAAATTAACTGGTGTCGAGTATAGTGTGGGGTTGCCGAATAATTGCTCTTCGGTATTAAACCTTGTATTCCTAATGTTTGAAATTTGCGCATTAAGAACATTAGAAACAATAAGTACAAAAACAAAAGTTAGTAATTTATTTTTCATGATCATAATTTAAGCTATAAGAAGGTTTATTTGAAATTAGTTTTATGGATAAATATTTTTGAACAGCTTCTTGTTCATTTGAATATAATGGTGGATTAGATGCAATTGTCATTTTTTCCTTTGTTATTGGGGTCAACGCAGGCGTTCCATCATCAGAACGAGACAAATCATTAATATGTACAATAGCATACTTATGCTTTAGAGCAATATTTTTAACATAAACCACAGCTAAAGGAGAACTAACATTTAACGCTTTTGAATCTGAATTAATAGAAGATTGATTTTCCAAAACTGTTATCGAATTTGCCTTTTCTAACATCGGCTCTTGGATGTCTATATTTGTTGACTTAGTTGAAACAACTGAACTATTGTTTGAAATATTCAAATGCATTTTAGTTGTTTGCTCAACAATAACAGGCTTCCCGTTTTTAGTAACTTTTGACGAAGGTGTGGCCAAGATACTATATGGGGCATCTGTGTTTTTGGAATGATGTTCTCCTTTCACTAGACTCTCTTTATTTGCTACAGTTTGAAAATTATTTTTTGATTGAACCGTTGCAAAATAGACTCCTATAAAAAATATAAATAAAGCTGCAATACTTACATATCTCAAAATAGGGAATTCCTTCTCTTTACGTTTTGACAATTGGTCTTCAATACGATTCCAAACTTCATGCTTATCAAACGCATCAAATTCGGTATACTCATTAAGTTTATCACTAATGATTCTATCCTCTTTTTCTAAATTCATTTTTGGTGCTATTTTGATTATTCATTAATTTTTTCAAATATAATCTTGCCTTATTTAATTGGCTCTTACTTGTGCCTTCACTAATTTTTAATAAAGTTGCAATTTCTTTGTGCGATAATTGGTCAACCACAAATAAATTAAAAATGCTTTTATATCCAGCTGGCAGTTCTTGAATCAATGCATATATTTCCTTTGCATTTATTTCTTCCAAAATATTGGGCTCAACGGATGCATCAATTATACTATCATCCATCTCGATAAACAACAAAGCATTTTTTTTCCTCAATTTCATTAAACACTCATTAATCATAATTTTTTTCATCCATCCATACAATGAGGCGACGCAATCACCTTCAAATGTCCCAATGCTTTTAAATATTTTTAGATAGCCGTTCATTAAGCACTCCTCAGCATCTTCAATATTTTTTATATAGCGCTTACAACAGGTGAAAAGCTGATGACAGTATTGCTCGTACAAGAGCCTTTGCGCAATGATATTATTAGCTTGACAGTCTTTTATCAGTTGATTAATGTCCATTCAGTAATATAAATGCTTAAAAAGGTGGAAAGGTTGCCTGGGAGATAAAAAATATTTTATTAGGTATTTTGAAGTTCTTCTAAAGATACAAGAAAACCCCTGCTGTAAAGCAAGGGTTTTCTTGTATTGGGAACTTTCGGGAATAATCGGGAAAGACAAGTTTCCGTCTAACCTTAAAGTTGGTTTTGAATTTTAGGTACGTTTGTAACCTTAACTGGTACATTTGAAACCTTGATTGGTACATTTGTAACTTTAACTGGTACGTTTGTAACCTTGACTGGTACGTCTGTCTCCGCTTTATTATTTCCATATCCATTTACTGTTCCATCTTCAATTTTTTTGTAATAAACATCCCCTTTTAATCCTTCTTTAGCACTATATTCAAATACCTTAATTTCATCCGATTTTTTTTGAAGATTTCCTTTTAATCCTGTTTTAGTTGTTATTAAAATCACTCCATTTTTACCTTCATCACCATATTGCGAAATGGATGATGGATTTCTTAAAACACTCATAGACTCAAATTCCTCTTCGTTTAATTTAGACACTTCAATCGATGATTTCAAAGGAACGCCATCTATAATGTATAAAGGTGTTTTTTTATCACCAACAGCCGTATCAATATTACCCTTAAATTCAATCTTAGCCGCATTCGCCAACTTGTTTTGAACATCTTGTTTCGCTAATGAAGGATTTGGAGGTGTTGATAAAGATTTCACACTATTCTTACTATTTGGCTTAGACGTATCTATTGACATAGATACTTTTTCAGGGTTAGAGAAATAAGTGGAAATAGCATCCAATATATTATTTGCTATTTTTTCTTCATTCGCTTTAATAAGTTTCAAATCATTTGGATTACTAATAAATCCGCTCTCAAATAATACAGCTGGCATTTTCACGTTTTCAACTACCCAAATTCCTTTATCTCTAGTAGT
>CANCRC010000145.1 GCA_947380435.1 Chitinophagaceae bacterium | reverse complement strand
AGAATTAGGCCCTGAAATGAAAAGTACAGGAGAAGCCATTAGATTTATCAAAGACTTACGCGACCCTTACTTTAGAAATTTATACAAAGAGCGTTCAATGAACCTTAGCCGATAAGTTCTACTTAAAATAATAAAAAAAGCCCTCCGATTTTTCGGGGGGCTTTTTAATTTCTTCTGAAGTGACTTTTAGAAGAAAAACTTATAGAAAAAATACCTAATCATCTTCTCACTGCTCGCAAGCTCGAAAGTTCGGCAATGATTAGTATTATTTTCTATATGTTTTATCTACAACCAATTTTATAGCAGCATAAAAAAGCCCTTAGCAAAAACTAAGGGCTTTTTATAATTAAGCTTTATTTGGTATAAACCCTGACTGTTGTTTACTGCCACTAGTACTAATAATTACATAAACAGCTAGAATTGTAATAATTATTAGGAATCCGTACAAAAACATTTTCTTAAAATTAAGTTTAAGATTCCATTGATAATAGTGGTTCATTAATTTCAATATGTAGAAAAAAATTGAAAACAAAACAGTATAACTAATTATTAAGCTAATAATTTCTTGCATTCCCAATGTCATAAAATTTATTTTAAGGTGTGGTAATATCTGTTATTCTTACTAGCCATTGTGAATTATAATCTGTATTTACAACTACTTGATAAGTTTCTCTGCTCACCCAGCCTAGAACAGTTCCTCCTGTTGATATTCCGAAGGTTGCTGTTCCAGAAATTGTAAAAGTAGATGTATGATTAGCTAAATTATATGATATTGGTGACAAATAAACTTGATTCCAAGTAAATAAAGTAATTCCTGAAAAAATTAATGATGGATTGCCTACTACCCTTCCATAGGTATCTGTATTAAATAATAAAGTCATGCTGGACAATATAGAAGAATTTCCATTATTATTTTGAGTAATAGAATTGTAATTTGTAAACCAATGAAATCCTTCTGGTAAAACACGAGGCCCAGAGCCATCTTCAGCATCTTCATACATATCAAAAGACTTTATTGTACTTTTCGATTCGACTATTTTCTCATTATTCCCTGCTGTATCTTTTTGATATTTAAATTCCTTGAATTCAATTTTTTTATTTCGGCCAGCTTTGATGTTTTGATAAATTTTTGAAAATTCATCAAGCGTTAGGGTTTTGCTTGACTGCTTATTGATTCCTTGAATTGAATTCGAAATAATATTTGAAGACGCTGGAATTGCCTTTAGAATAAAGCCTTCATTTCCTACTATTTTTTTTAATTGGCTGATATTGGTATCATCCTGATCCGCGCTGGTTACTTGTTTTGCACAACTTGTAAGAAAGAAAAAAATGAGAAAATTAATAAATAAAAAGAGATTGTTCTTTTTCATAAAAAAATTTTAAAGATGATAGATTTGAATTTTACTAATAAAAATCAAACCTAATTTTTTTATGAAATGGAAATTAGCGTATTTATACGCTGTATAATTCAAAACATGCTCCAGTATAAAATGTTAGTTGTAAATAAAACTTTATAGAAAAAATACCTAAGTGTCGTCTCACTGCTCGCAAGCTCGAAAGTTCGTCGATACTTAGTATTATTTTCTAAATGTTTAATTTGAAAAAATTAATATTTTTTCTACCCTTAAAAACTACGGATTTACACCATACTGGTCTACTAAATAAATAACCGCTGCAATATTCGCAGCACCTAAAAGTAATTCACGCTTATTTACATTTTCAAATACATCTGTTTTCGCATGATGTAAATCAAAATATCTTTGACTATCTGGAACTAGTCCCGATAATACTACATCTTTCAATACTGTTTTCAATGGGCCAATATCGGCGCCACCGCCACCAGCAGTTACTTCTGTTCCATAAGGTTTTAATAAACTAGACCAAGTTTGAAATTTCTTGAACTGCTCCGGGCTGCAACTAATACCAATGGATCTAGGTGTGAAACCCCCTTCATCACTTTCTAAAGCGAAAATATGTTTCTCGTTATTCAACTTTGCAAGTTCTGCATACTTAGCACCTCCTTTTCCTCCATTTTCTTCATTGGCAAATAAGACAAAACGAATAGTACGCTTTGGAACATAGTTACTTGCTTTCATAGCACGCAGTACTTCCATGGTTTGAACAATGCCTGCACCATCGTCATGTGCTCCTTCGTTTACATCCCAACTATCTAAGTGACCACCAATAGTAATAATCTCCTCTGGAAATTGCGAACCTTTTAATTCAGCTACTACATTATTCTCATCTGCATCTGGCAAGAAGAAACCATAGGTTTGCATTTGAACACGAATCTTTGAAGTCTTAGCAGCTTCCCAAAGTGCTTTTGCATCATTAGGTCCTAAAGCCACTGCAGGAATTTTTGGTAAAGACTCGTCGTAACGCATACCCCCTGTATGAGGTTCATTGTCGGGAGCCGTGCTTAATGAATGAATCATTACACCCACTGCACCATATTTTGCAGCGCGGCTTGCACCTGAACCACGATAAATTCCTGATTCTCCATATGCCACAAATGTTTGAATTCTTGTAGGATTAAAAACACTATGGTAGTATACAATCTTTCCTTTTACTTCCTCTTTTCTTTTTTCTAGTTCATCGAAATTAGCAACAGCTAATAATTCAGCTTCTACCAGTCCATTACTTCCTAATGAATTACCTAAAGCTAGAGCTGCTAGTGGTTCGTTTTGAACCTTACCATTTACACTTACTATGGCTGCAAAATCCTTGCCGCCTCTTTGCCAACTAGGTGTTTTACAAGGCTGCATAAATACCTGATCTGGATGTAAGGCCTCTAGGTTTCTTTTACCCCAAACAGCAGCATTTTGTTGTTGAGGAGAGCCTGCTAAACGACCGCCAATTTTTTTGGTAAGCTCTCTTAGTAGGTCGTAAGCCTTACCATTGGTCATGATTTCATCGGCTAATTTTTTAATACTAACACTGTCTTGGTTGGTTTGTGCTGAAGCCATGATAGGCAAGCATAATAATAAGGTAACTAGGATACGCATGATGGTAAATTTTTCGTTCAAATAATTCTTAAATATAATTAAACTTTATTGAATAATAAGTTGTTATTTGCATATTCAATCGTACTAAAATGAAGATCGGAATTGTTTGCTATCCTACCTTTGGCGGAAGTGGTGTTTTGGCTACCGAATTAGGTAAAGCCTTGGCCGAGAAGGGCCATGAAATTCATTTTATTACCTACCAACAGCCCGTAAGATTAAATGGTTTTCACACCAATATATTTTATCATGAAGTAAGGGTGCCTACTTATCCTTTGTTTGACTACCCTCCTTATGAATTAGCATTAGCAAGTACCATGGTGGATGTGATTTTAAACCACGATTTAGATTTAATACATGCGCATTATGCTATACCACATGCATCGG
Source organism: Chitinophagaceae bacterium (assembly GCA_947380435.1). GTDB lineage: Bacteria > Bacteroidota > Bacteroidia > Chitinophagales > Chitinophagaceae > Sediminibacterium. Next base: position 1,255 of record CANCRC010000145.1, on the reverse strand, counting down.
CTGCATATACTGCCAAGCAAATTGTAAAACAAAAAACGGGCAGGTCGGTTCCTGTCATTACTACTTTACACGGAACAGATATTACTTTAGTAGGTCGAGATAAAACTTATGAACCTGTAGTTACTTTCTCTATTAATGAAAGCGATAGTATCACCGCTGTATCAGAAAATTTAAAAGAAGAAACTTATAAGCATTTTGATATTAAAAAAGATATTGAAGTCATTCACAATTTTGTAGACGTACAACGCTATAATAAAAAACCGGTGGCCGCTTTTAGACAAGTGATAGCACCTAACAATGAAAAAATAATTATTCACGCTTCTAACTTTAGAAAAATTAAGCGTATCGATAATGTGATGGAAATATTTAAAAATATTCATGCTGCACTACCTTCCAAATTATTAATGGTGGGCGATGGCCCTGAGCGTCCACTAGCAGAAGACTTAACAAGACAATATGGATTGGAAGCTGATGTACGTTTTTTAGGTAAGCAAGAACAAATGGAAGAAATTTTAGCAGTGAGTGATGTATTCTTACTTCCTTCTGAATATGAGAGTTTTGGACTTGCAGCCCTAGAAGCCATGGCTGCAAGCACTGTAGTTATTAGTACCGATGCAGGTGGATTAAATGAAATTAATATTAATGGAGAAACGGGTTATACTTCTGCCATTGGAGATGTTGAGTCGATGAGCAAAAATGCCATTGCATTATTAAAAGATGAGGCTAAATTAAAAACTTTTAAACATAACGCTTTAAAAGAAGCCAAGCTTTTTGATATTCATCATATCATTCCTAAGTACGAGGCCTTGTATAGAAAATATTGCAGAACGGGCGACTGTTAATGCAAACTAGATTTTTAAGTGCTTATTGAAGCGCTTGATCAATACTTAATTTAATTTTTTCAATAGCAGTAGAAAGCTCCTCATTGGTAATACATAATGGAGGTGCAATACGAATACGATCTTCTGCAAACAAAAACCAATCGGTAATAATTCCATTCGTTACACAAGTAGCGGCTATTTTTTTGGCAAGCGTATCCGACTCAAATTGAAGCGACATCCATAAACCTTTATGCGTTCTATTTATGATAGCAGGGTGAATCATTTGCTTCACTAAAATATTTTCTTTCTCCGCCACTTCTTTTATCCAACCTGAATTTTCTAATATTTTTAAGGCTGCATTACCTGCTGCGCAAGAAACCGGATTACCTCCAAAGGTAGTAATATGGCCAAGTACAGGGCTTTCAGTAAGTAGG
>CANCRC010000144.1 GCA_947380435.1 Chitinophagaceae bacterium | reverse complement strand
CATTTAGAGGCGGCAGGTATTAATCCCTATCCCGCTCCTTTATACCCCGTTTCTCATTATTCTAATGATATTAAGGAAAACTATACAGAAGAAAACAAGGAAAAATATGCGGCTGTCTGTGTAGCAGGCAGAATTATGAGTGTGAATGATAAGGGCAAGGTATTGTTTGTTAAAATACAAGATGATAAAGGCATTTTACAATTATATATTAAAAGAGATGAAATTTGCCCGGGTGATGACAAGTCTTATTGGGACGCTATTACTAAAAATGGAATGGACCTAGGCGATATTATTGGATCAACTGGTTATGTATTTATTACAAAAACGGGAGAGACGTCGGTTCACTCTAGCACAGTTACATTATTAGCAAAATCTTTAAAGCCACTTCCGGTGGTGAAAAGAGATGAAGAAGGAAATGTATTTGATGCAGTCACCGATCCTGAATTTAGATATCGTCAACGCTATGCCGATTTAATTATTAATCCTTCTGTAAAAGAAACTTTTGCAAAGCGTACTTTACTCATGACCACTATTCGTGAATTTTTAAATAGTCGCGGCGCTTTAGAAGTAGATACACCTGTACTACAAGCTATCCCAGGAGGTGCTGCAGCAAGGCCTTTCGCTACACACCACAATGCATTAGATGTTCCTTTTTATTTGCGTATTGCCAATGAATTGTATTTAAAAAGATTAATTGTGGGCGGCTTTGAATGGGTATATGAGTTTAGTAGAAATTTTAGAAACGAAGGTATGGACCGTACGCATAATCCGGAGTTTACTGTTTTAGAATGGTACACTGCTTACAAAGATTATTTATGGATGATGGAACTCACAGAACAATTATTTGAAAAAATTGCGATGACCTTACACGGCAAAACTGAATTAACAGTGGGTGATAAAACCATTAATTTTAAAGCACCTTATAGACGCATTAGTATTATTGAAGCCATTCAAGAAAATACAGGCGTTGATATTACAGGTATGGACGAAGCAGCATTAAGAGAAGTTTGTAAAAAATTACATATTGATGTAGCACCTACTATTGGTAAGGGTAAATTAATAGATGAAATATTTGGATCGACTAGTGAACCAAAATACATACAACCTACTTTTATTATTGACTATCCTATTGAAATGAGCCCGCTTACCAAAAAGCATCGTAGTAAGGAAGGCCTAGTAGAACGATTTGAGTTAATGGTAAATGGTAAAGAATTAGCCAACGCCTATACGGAGTTAAATGACCCAATTGATCAACGCAAGCGTTTTGAAGAGCAATTAGGCTTAATGGAGCGTGGCGATGATGAAGCCATGTTTATTGACCACGATTTTTTAAGAGCTTTAGAATATGGCATGCCACCTACTTCAGGTATTGGCATTGGTATAGATAGATTATGCATGATGATGTTGAACCAACCTTCTATTCAAGATGTGTTGTTCTTCCCTCAAATGCGCCCGGAGAATAATGAATAAGCGCTTAATGAAAATTAGCGCATATTCATTTTCCCTCTTATGATTTTAAAAAAGGAGAACCCGAAGGTTCTCCTTTTTATTTATACGCTTCTTTTACTAACTAGTCTCTATAATAAATCAAGGCACCCGTTTATGGGGTGCCTTGAAAAAATCATTAGATAAAATTATAGAGATTAATAAATTTTTTATTTAATCTCTATAATTTAACGCTGGTTTTATATCTCCTAGTAATGCTTTGTATTTATAATCTCCTTTAGATTTAGTAAATTCTTCCATGGCTTTTGCAAGTAATACGGGATTACTCATTAAATCAATGGCGGTAAGTGCCATTGTTTTACTAGCCACTAGCATTCCTTTTGTACCAATCTCTGTTCCACCACAAGCTACTGCTTGCCAACTATGTGCGGGTGTGCCAGGTATCCAAGTAGCAGCTCTTAAACCTACAGTAGGCAAAGTATAGCTTACATCACCCACATCTGTGGATCCACCACCCGCATCATTTATTTCTTTCATAGGTTTAATAGTAGCAGCATCTTCAACAGCAGGTACTGCACCAAAAAAACTAGTTTGTAATTTTTTACCAAATGCCTTTTCTTCTTCTGTATAAGTAACGCCACCCACTTTCTCTAAGTTGGTTTGCATCACATTGGCTAAAGTTCTATTTAATAATAAATCATGGGTGCCTCCAATAATTTCATATTTCATAGTGGTGCCAGTTCCAAGTGCGGCACCTTCAGCGGCTTTCACTACTCTATCAAAAATTTCTACGACATCTTTACGTTTTGGATGACGTACATAATAATATACTTCTGCAAAATCAGGCACTACATTGGGTGCCTTACCACCACTCGTTATGATATAATGTATTCTTGTTTCTTGTGGTACATGTTCGCGCATCATATTCACCATATTGTCCATGGCTTCCACTGCATCTAAAGCAGAACGTCCTTGATCTGGTGCAGAGGCTGCATGCGCTGACACACCGTAAAATTTAAATTTAGCTGACTTATTAGCTAGGGCACTTGTTAAAGTTACTTCATTAGAGCTGCCAGGATGCCAATGTATCACGGCATCAACTCCATTAAATAAACCTGCACGAACAAGATATACTTTTCCACTTCCCCCTTCTTCAGCAGGTGTTCCATATACTTTTATAGTGCCTTTTAATTTTCCTGAAGCAATTAATTCTTTAATAGCAATACCAGCACCCACCGATGCAGTGCCAAATAAATGATGACCACAACCATGACCTGCATTTTTACCAGCAATCGGATTTTTTTCTGGACTAGCTGTTTGTGCTAAACCAGGAAGTGCATCATATTCTGCTAATATGCCAATTACCGGAGAACCGCTACCATAAGTAGCTACAAAGGCAGTCGGAATTTCAGCCACCCCTGTTTCAACTGTAAAGCCTGCTGCTTTTAAATTTTGTACATGCAAGGCAGCGCTTTTATTTTCTTTATAACCTACTTCTGCATATTCCCAAATTTGTAAAGCAGTTTTTTTATCTGCTTCATAGGCATTGTTTAATGCAGCAAGTGCAGCTTCTTTATTTGCATTTATTTGTTGTGTAGCAGGATCCAGTTTATTTTTTTTCTGTGCAATAACTTGTAAACTAAATAGTACACATGCTAATAATAAAATTCTTTTCATACTTGTTTCTTTAAATTGAAATAATAAAAGGGTTAAAAAATATTATAAAAATAAATCGTAAAATAATTTTGCACCAGGTACTACTGAATAATTTGATAGGTCGGTGATACCTTCTGCAGCCAATACTTCTTCATCGGTAAATAATTTTCCTGTGTAGGCTAGTTTTTCTTTACTTAAAATATAAAATGCCGCATCTGCAATAATATCGGTGGTTCTACTCATATTCGCTAAGGCCTGTCCGCCTAGTAAATTGCGCACAGCAGCAGTATCTATGGTAGTTCTAGGCCATAAAGAATTACAAGCAATATTATCGTCTTTAAATTCTTCTGCCCAACCCAAGGTCATCATACTCATATCATATTTTGAAATGGTATAAGCTACATGTGGTCCTAACCATTTTGGTGCTAAATTAATAGGAGGAGATAAAGTTAAAATATGTGCATGCGTCGATTTTCTTAAATAAGGTAGCGCGTGTTGTACCATTAAAAAAGTACCACGTACATTAATGCTATGCATTAAATCAAATCTTTTACTAGGCGTGCTAGCCGTATCTGTTAATTGAATAGCACTTGCATTATTAATTAGTATATCAATGCCCCCAAATGTATCTACAGTTTGCTTTACAGCACCAGCAATTTGTGCTTCGTCTCTAATATCTACTTGCACCGCTAAAGCCTTTACGCCTAAGGCTTCTACCTCAGCAGCGGCAGTATAAATAGTGCCTCCTAAACGCGGATCTTCTTCCACCGACTTTGCTGCAATGACAATATTCACTCCTGCAGCAGCTAATTTTAAAGCCATTGCTTTTCCAATTCCTCTACTACCACCTGTTATAAAAGCGGTTTTTCCTTGTAATGACATAACTATTTATTTAAAAAATTTCTAATTACATTTTCAGTTTCAGTACAAGCCAATGCTAAATCATTATTTTGAATAATGACATTAAACTGGTTGCTAAAACTTATTTCATAGGCCGCTTTGTCTAAACGCATTTGTATATTTTCTGCAGTCTCTGTTTTTCTGTTTTCTAATCTTTGTTTTAATATTTCAATAGAGGGTGGCATAATAAAAATAGACAAAGAATTTTCTGCTAATTGTTTTTGAATTTTAATGGCCCCTTTCACATCAATATCTAAAACTGGAATTTTACCTAAATTCCAAATGCGGGTTAACTCCGATTTCAAAGTACCATAATAAACCCCTTCGTATACCATTTCGTATTCTAAAAAATCATTTTGATAAATATGCCCTTCAAATTCAGCCAAAGAAATAAAATGATATTCTACCCCGTCTTTTTCATTGCCTCTGGGACTGCGGGTAGTGGCTGAAACCGAAAAAGATAATGAAGCTAATGACTTTAATAAATAAGAAGTAATAGAGGTCTTCCCAGCACCTGAGGGAGCTGTTAAAATAATTACTTTTTCTAGGTTTTGGGGCATTCTTATAATTTTAGAAGATAGTTTTTCCTCGCTCTAAATTACACAAATACTACCTAAATAAATAATTATACTGAGGGCTAGCAAAAATCTAATTATGATGTATATTTAGCAGTAGAAAAAATTAATTC
>CANCRC010000143.1 GCA_947380435.1 Chitinophagaceae bacterium | reverse complement strand
TTCGCATCAATATCAAAAGTTACTTCAATTTGAGGAACGCCTCTTGGTGCTGGTGGAATACCATCCAAGTTAAACATACCTAAACTTTTATTTTGAGTAGCCATTGGACGCTCTCCTTGTAATACATGAATTTGTACACCTGGTTGATTGTCGCTAGCTGTTGAATACACTTCTGTTTTCTTAGTAGGAATAGTGGTGTTAGAAGCAATCATAGTAGTCATTACACCACCCATTGTTTCAATACCTAAGTTTAAAGGTGTAACGTCTAATAACAATACATCTTTCACATCTCCTGTTAATACGGCACCTTGGATACCTGCACCAATGGCTACCACTTCATCAGGGTTTACAGAACGGTTAGGTTTTTTACCAAAGAACTTTTCAACTATTTCTTGAACTTTAGGAATTCTTGAAGAACCTCCTACTAAAATAACTTCGTCAATTTGTGATACAGAATAACCAGCATCTTTCAATGCAATTTCACAAGGCTTTAAACAACGAGCAAATAAATTATCTGCTAATGATTCAAATTTTGCTCTTGTTAATTTTAACACTAAGTGTTTAGGAACACCATCTACTGCCGTAATATAAGGCAAGTTAATTTCTGTTTCAGAAGAAGAACTTAATTCTACTTTCGCTTTCTCTGCAGCTTCTTTTAATCTTTGTAAAGCCATTGGATCTTTTCTTAAGTCAATTGCTTCTTGTTTTTTAAATTCATCTGCTAAAAAATCCATGATCACTTTATCAAAATCATCACCACCTAAATGCGTATCTCCGTTCGTAGATTTTACTTCAAATACACCATCTCCTAAATCCAAGATAGAAATATCAAAAGTTCCACCACCTAAATCGAATACCGCTATTTTTTGTTCTACATTTTTCTTATCTAAACCATAAGCCAAGGCTGCAGCAGTAGGTTCGTTTACAATTCTACGCACATTTAATCCTGCAATCTCGCCTGCCTCTTTAGTAGCTTGTCTTTGAGCATCGTTAAAATAAGCAGGTACAGTAATCACTGCATCTGTTACTTCAGTGCCTAAATAATCTTCTGCAGTTTTTTTCATCTTCTGTAAAACCATTGCAGAAATTTCTTGTGGTGTATACATACGACCATCGATATCTACACGCACGGTGTCGTTCTCTCCTTGTACAATTTTATAACTCCAATGAGACTTCTCTTCAGTAATCTCATTAAAACGACGACCCATAAAACGTTTCACACTTGAAATTGTGTTTTCAGGGTTTGTGATAGCTTGACGCTTAGCAGGATCTCCTACTTTACGCTCACCATTTTTTAAGAAGGCCACTACCGAGGGGGTAGTTCTACGTCCTTCATCATTGGCGATAACTACTGGTTCGCCACCTTCCATTACCGATACGCAACTATTTGTCGTACCTAAGTCAATTCCTATTATTTTTCCCATAATGCTTGATTTTCAATGTTTAATTACACTAGTATAGGCAATCTTTATGCCATAATAGGTATGCCTGCCTAGAGGTGCAAATTTGTCATATATGGCAGTAAATCATTGTATGTAGAGGCCTTAATTGACATAGAAATCCCAAAAAGGGGCAGAAAAGGCAGAAATTAATTGGTTTCGGAACCCTTAAAAGTGAAGTTCTTTTGGCTTGTATAGCTGAAAATAACCACAAAAAAGGTGGTTACTATTTTGGCCATGGTTGGATACCAACCTAGTTTATCTACAAAAAGCTTCAAAAAGACATAATTAAGTAGCACACAGCCCAGCACTACAATGAAATACTTCATAAGTTGTTTGCGCTTGGTCACAGTGGTTTCTTGGAATACCACATACCTACTTAAATAGAAGCCTATGGGAAAGGTAATACAGAAGCTAATCATAAAAGAAGCAATATGGGGGCTAATACTTATCCAGCCTATATTGATGATTTCTTTATGTAAGATATAATTATAAGCAACAAAGAATAAGGTGATATCTAATATCGTATTTGCACCACCACAGGCAGCGTATCTAAATGTTTTTAAGGGCATCATTTTCTTAAAAATGGGATAGAACCAATCTATCATATCAAGAATAACTTTGCTAATAAAGTCGTGTAGTTTCAACATCTATGCGCTAAGATAATCTTAATTAATTACTTTTGCCCTAGGCAAGCCCAATTTATGAATTTAATAACTCTTTTAAAGCAGACCACATCTGCAAGCTTAGATAGCTTGTATCAGGTTAAAATACAACCTGAACTAGTATTGGTAAATGCAACCAAGCCTGAATTTGAAGGAGACTATACTATTGTTTTGTTTGCTTTTGTAAAGCAGCTGGGCAAGAACCCCGAAGTTGTAGGTAATGAACTAGGCAATGCCATGCAAAAAGCGCTACCTACTATTATTACTGAATTCAATATTGTAAAAGGGTTTTTAAATTTTACCATTAGCAACGACTATTGGTTTGAATTTATTAAAAACCTTTCTCCCAATGAACTAATGCCTGCTGTGGAGCATAAAAGAAAAATTATGGTGGAGTACTCCTCCCCTAATACCAATAAGCCTTTACACTTAGGTCATTTAAGAAATAATTTTTTAGGATGGAGTATTGCAGAAATTTTAAAACTGCAAGGACATGAAGTAGTGAAAACTTGTATTGTAAATGACAGAGGTATTCATATTTGTAAAAGTATGATTGCTTGGCAATTATTTGCAAATGGCGCAACACCAGAATCAACTAGTAAAAAAGGCGACCACTTTGTGGGAGACTATTATGTTAAATACAACGACGCCTATAAAGCAGAAGTAGCTGAATTAGTAGCGGGTGGTATGATGCAAGAAATGGCAGAAAAAGAAGCACCCATATTAAAAGGTGCTCAAGAAATGCTACTGAAATGGGAACAAGGCGATGCAGCTACCCTAGACTTATGGAAGAAGATGAATAGTTGGGTGTACGAAGGCTTTGAAGTGACGTATAAAAAAATAGGTTCTGATTTTTTCAAAACCTATTACGAGAGTAATACTTATTTATTAGGAAAAGAATTAGTGGAAGAAGGACTTACTAAAAAAGTATTTTATCAAAAAGAAGATAGCTCTGTTTGGATAGACTTAACACCCGATGGCTTAGATGAAAAAATTGTGCGTCGTAAAGATGGCACTTCTGTGTATATGACCCAAGACATTGGACTTGCTCAATTAAAACAAAAAGAATTTAATACCGATGCCAGTATATATGTAGTGGGCGATGAACAAAATTATCATTTCAAAGTTTTAAAATTAATTTGTCAGAAACTAGAACAACCTGCTGCAGATGGTATTTACCATTTAAGTTATGGCATGGTGGAACTACCTACAGGAAAAATGAAAAGCCGTGAAGGTACTGTGGTAGATGCAGATGATTTAGTAGACGAGATGATTAATATCTCAAAAGAAAAAACCGAAGCCTTAGGCAAGGTATCCGATTTTACCAACGAGCAATTAATAGCACTGTATAATACTATTGGACTGGGTGCCCTTAAATTTTTCTTATTAAGAGTAGATCCTAAAAAGAAAATGATATTCAACCCAGAAGAGAGTATCGATTTTCATGGCTTCACCGGGCCTTTTATTCAATACACCCATGCGCGTATTAAAAGTATATTAAGAAAAACAGGTACCACTGTAACACTTACTACGAATGAATTATTACCACTAGAAAAACAATTAGCCATTGAACTTTCCACCTTCCCTGCTATGGTGAATGAGGCTGCTGAAAACTTAGACCCTTCTAAAATTGCCATATACGCTTTTAACTTGGCTAAATTATTCAATACCTTTTACGCCGAACATTCTATTTCTAATGCAGAATCGGAAATTAAAAAACAATTAAGAATTCAATTGGGTATTTTAACAGCGGCTACATTGCAAAAAGCAATGGGCGCTTTAGGTATTGCTGTTCCAGAACAAATGTAACTAGTGAGTATTTAAGACCTTTTCAACTTAGAACTATTATACACTTCAGGGGTTTCTTCTTCAAATCCCCACTGCGTTAATAAACTATCCATTTGCGCTTGAGGCAAAGAAGCTTTCTCATAATGCCCTGCATTCATTTTCTGACGCATGGCCTCATAAATACTCACTGCACAGGCCACCGATATATTTAAGCTTTGAATAATGCCCATTTGTGGTATAATAAAATTACCATCGGCTAAGTTTCTACATTCTTCCGTAACGCCTGCATGTTCATTGCCAAAAACCAAGGCCACCGACTCTGTGAAATTAATATCGTGTAAGCTTACTGCATCACTGGATAAATGCGTAGTTAATATTTTAGTGAATTTAGTTCTAAGCTCCTTCACACAGTCCTCTAATGAATCGAACTCGTGAATGGTTAACCATTTTAAAGCACTACTACTACTTCTATAGCCCCATTTTTTATGTCTAGGTATTTTAGTGGTCACTACATAAATATCTTGAATACCCACTGCATCGCAAGTACGCATTACGGCAGACACATTATGCGGGTCTTGCACATTCTCTAGTACCACCGTCAAATTTGCTTGACGCTTACTTAATACTTTTAATAATTTTTCACTGCGTTCTGGTGTCATACTTATTTTTTAAACGGCATTCTAAATTGAACCCCTAATCCCGGTTTAGTTAATGGGATTATCTTACCCTTATTATTTTCCATATTATAATCAAGCCCTATTCCGTTTAATTCAGTCATAAGTAATGGGCCGTCCATATCAACATAATCAAGTTGTGGTAAGAACTGCGCAAT
>CANCRC010000142.1 GCA_947380435.1 Chitinophagaceae bacterium | reverse complement strand
TGTATTTATTGGCCTTAAACAATTGCTCTAATTTATTGACTACCATGTATCTTTACAAAAAAGGACTAGGTGAAAGAATTGTCGGCTTTAAATGTGTTTTTTTGGAAGTATAGGTTCCGGTTTTTTACTGGAATTCTACTGGTTATTGCTACCAATTACCTGGCAGTTTTAGCTCCCCAAATTACTGGTTATGTGGTGGGTTTGGTACAAGCTAAACTTCCTGGGGGTAAACCAGCTCCATCCTTACACAATGAAATTATTGTGAATTGGATTAGTGGTTTAAGCGCAAGCAACAATTTCAGCTTTGCTTGGTTAATTACCTTTTGTAGTGTTACCATTTTAGTTTTGGCCATTGTAAGAAGCGTATTTATGTTCTTTATGCGTCAAACTATAATTGTAATGAGTAGGCATATTGAATTTGATCAAAAAAATCAGGTCTATACACATTATCAAAAATTAGATACCGAATTTTATAAGACCCATAGCACAGGAGACTTAATGAGTCGTATTACAGAAGATGTAAGTAGGGTAAGAATGTACACAGGACCCTCTATAATGTATTTGATTAATTTGGTTTCTTTAATTGGCTTTTGTTTGTACAATATGTTTAGCAAAGATGTTCGTCTTAGTTTATATGTATTAGCGCCTCTTCCTATTTTAGCTATTACTATTTATTTTGTCAATAGTATTATTAATAAGAAGAGTGAGGAAATACAAGGACAACTTTCCGATTTAACTACCAATGCACAGGAATCTTATTCTGGTATTAGGGTGATAAAATCTTTTGTACAAGAAAAAGCAATGTTGGGTTTCTTTAAAACCAATAGTGAGCATTACCGTAAAAATGCAGTAAGCCTTGCCAAAGTGGAAGCCTTTTATGCGCCCACTATGGCTTTGATGATAGGCCTTAGTACTTTATTAACTATTTATTTAGGAGGCCTTGAAGCTTTGAAAGACCCTCGAAAAGTAGGCACTGTAATTGAGTTTGTGATTTATATTAATATGCTCACTTTTCCTGTAAGTGCCATTGGTTGGACGGCTAGTATGATACAACGTGCGGCAGCCTCTCAAAAACGATTAAATGAATTTTTATCGATTGTTCCCACTATTTCTACAAAAAATACAAAGCTCGTTCCTTCTTTTGAGGGTAATATAGAATTTAATAATGTAGGATTTGTGTATCCACATTCCGGAATACATGCATTGAATAATTTTGATTTAAAAATTAAAGCAGGTCAAAAAGTTTTAATACTGGGTAAGACAGGTGCTGGAAAAACTTCTATTGCGCAACTTATTACTAGAATGTATGAAACTAATACGGGTTCTATAAAAATAGATGGCGTAGATGTGAATACTATTAACACGCAACAGTTAAGAAGAGAGATTGGTTATGTACAACAAGATGTTTTTTTATTTAGTGATTCTATTGAAAATAATATTCGATTTGGGGTAGATGCTAATTTTACCCATGATGACCTTATCAAAGCCACTCAAACGGCGCATGTATTAAATGAAATTAATAATTTGCCAAAACAATTTGAGACCTTAGTAGGAGAGCGTGGCACCACTTTAAGTGGAGGTCAAAAGCAAAGAGTGGCCATTGCCCGTGCTTTATTAAAAAAGCCCAATATTTATATTTTTGATGATTGCTTAAGTGCGGTAGATGCGAATACAGAACAAATTATTTTGTCTAACTTAAAAAGCTATATTCAAAACAAAACGGCCCTTTTTATTACGCACCGCATATTTTATAGCTTTCAATTTGACCTTATAATTTATATAGAGGACGGTAAAATTGCTGAAATGGGCACCCATGATAGTTTGTTAGCTAAAAATGGCCTCTATGCTGAATTATATAAGGTTCAACAGACTCAAGAACAGCATTAAAATACCCCTCAAAATTTTACTTTTTCAATAACATTTTATATTTTTAAGAATATTAATAGTAAAGGAATATGGAACAAGAGCAATACGAAAACAACAACGACCGAAAAATTGAGAGTGTCTATAGTACCCGTGTGCGTGCAGGCAAGAGAAGAACTTATTTCTTTGATGTAAGAGCTACCCGTGCGAACGATTATTTTTTAACCATTACAGAAAGTAGAAAGCGTTTTGATAATAATGGTTATGATAGACATAAAGTGTTTATTTACAAAGAGGACTTTAATAAATTTATAAAAGCCATTAATGAAGCAATTAATTTTGTGAAAACAGAATTGATGCCCGATTTTGATTTTGATGTGTTCAACCACGACGAAGCATATAACCCAGAAGACGCGAATGCGTCTGAAGAAAACTCGAAAGCGTTTGATGCAAGAGTAATACCTTCATCTCCATCACAAGAACAGCCCCTTCAAGCTTCATCACCTGAAGTAAAACCTAGTCCAGCAATTGAAGAGGCCAATGACGATAAAGACCCAATAGAAATTACAGAGAAAAAACCTTTAGAAGCTAGAGATACAAAAGCAAGCGAAGGAGATAATTTAAGTGGGGAAGAAGTAGATAAATGGTAAGCGCTTATAATTTTTTAAGCATCCATATATCACAACCATCGTGTCCGCTATTGCCTAAGGCATGGTTTAATTTTTCAAAGCCCACCTTCTCATAAATACTAACTGCTTTAGAAAGCTCCGGCATAGATTCTAAATACACTTGTTCGTACCCATTATTTTTAGCCCAGTCCATTGCTTTTAATAATAAGGCTTTCCCAAGACCAGTGCCTCTTGCAGCTTTGTCTAAATATAATTTTACGAGCTCACATGTTTTTTCGGGTAAGGCTTCTGTTGGAAAAATACCACAACCTCCCAAAATTTTTCCATTTTGTTCTGCTACATAATAGACAGAACCAGGGGCTTTAAATAATTCAAATAAATGATCGGTGGTTGGATCAAAAAAAACAGTACCTGGTTTATTCGCACCAAATTCAGCTAAGGCATTTCTAATAACGGAAGCAATGGCCACATTATCGGAGGGTTCAATATTTCTTATTTGAATTTCAGCTAACATTAGGCTTGCTTTTTCCAAGTTTTATATTGGTTCATTAATCCGTTGGTAGAACTATCGTGGCTGTTCACCGCTTCGTTCTTTTCTAATTCAGGTAAAATTTTATTCGCAAGTTGCTTTCCTAGTTCTACACCCCATTGGTCATAACTAAATATATTCCAAATGACACCTTGTGTAAATATTTTATGTTCATACAAAGCAATTAAAAATCCTAAAGTATTGGGCGTTATTTTCTTTACTAAAAAAGAGTTGGTAGGTTTATTGCCAGCAAATACTTTAAAAGGAGTAAGGAACTCAATTTCTTTTTCTGATTTTTTACTAGCCGTTAATTCTGCAACTACTTCCGCATTTGTTTTTCCATTCAATAAAGCTTCGGTTTGTGCAAAATAATTACTTAATAATTTATCATGATGATCACCGATAGGGTTGTGGCTAATGGCAGGTGCTATAAAATCACAAGGAATCACTAAAGTGCCTTGGTGTATTAATTGATAAAAGGCATGTTGACCATTCGTGCCTGGCTCTCCCCAAATAACTGGACCTGTGCTATAATTTACAGCCGTTCCATTGCGGTCGATATACTTACCATTGCTTTCCATATTCCCTTGTTGGAAATAAGCTGCAAATCGGTGCAAGTATTGGTCATAAGGTAAAATGGCTTCCGATTGAGCGCCAAAGAAATTCGTATACCAAATACCTAATAAAGCCATAATCACTGGAATATTATTTTCAAACTTTTCTGTTGCATAATGTTTATCGGCATCATGTGCACCTTTTAATAAGGCTTCAAAATTGTCATAGCCAATAGTTAAGGCAATAGATAATCCAATAGCACTCCATAAAGAATATCTTCCACCCACCCAGTCCCAGAACTCAAACATATTTTTACTACTTATACCAAAAGCATTCACTGCTTTTTCATTCGTGCTTAAAGCCACAAAATGCGTAGCAATATGTTTTTCATCCAATGCCTTTTCTAGAAACCAAGTTCTAGCCGTATGGGCATTGGTCATGGTTTCTTGTGTAGTGAAAGTTTTAGAGGCAATTAAAAATAAAGTTTCTTCTGCATTTAGTTTTTTCAAAGTCTCTGCTATATGCGTTCCATCTACATTGCTTACAAAATAAACTTGTATACCTTCTACCCAATATGGTTTTAAGGCTTCAGTGACCATTACTGGACCCAAGTCAGAACCGCCAATACCAATATTTACAATGGTTTTAATTTTCTTTCCTGTATACCCTTTATGCTCGCCACTATGTATAGCATTGCAAAAGGTTTTCATTTGTTGTTGTACTCTTTTAATTTCAGGAAGAATGTTTACTCCATCTACTAAAATAGAACTAGCAGTAAAATCACGAAGGGCTGTATGAAGTACGGCTCTATTTTCTGTTTCATTAATGGCCTTGCCTTCGTACTGCGCTTTAATGGCTTTTTCTAATCCGCATTCTTTGGCTAATTGTAATAACAATTGCAAAGTTTTGTCGGTGATAATATTTTTTGAGTAGTCAAATAAAATATCTGAAGTGCTAATTGAATATTGATCAAATCTTGTTGGATCCGCTGCAAATAAATCTTTCATTTGTTTACGGTTCATCTCTTCCTCAAAATGCTTTTTTAATACAAACCAGGCCTGTGTCGATGTTGGGTTAATTCTTTCTAACATGTGTATAATTTCTCTTTTGTAGTTTCTCTTTTATTATTTCTTTTAGAATTTCTCTATTGTTGCTAATGTGCTTGCTAGCATCTCGGTCGTAATGTCCAAATGAACCACAAAACGAATAAGTGCAGGTGTCATTGCTATAACTAAAATATTTTTTTCTTTTAAGGCAGCTGCTAGTTGAGTAGCATTGTATTTTCCTTCAATATGTGC
>CANCRC010000141.1 GCA_947380435.1 Chitinophagaceae bacterium | reverse complement strand
TCTTGAATTTCTTTTTCACTTAAATAGGGAACAAACTCTTTATCTAATACTTTAATGCTATTCATAATTAGTTATTTTTTTTGCGCTTTAAAAAATGGGGGCCAGTTATATTTTTAATAAAATCAAGAGGTTTCTTTTTAAGGCTGTCTTTTACTTCTATTTTTTTGGTAGCTGTATCTTTTTGGGGCGCTTTCACTGCACTAGTAGTAATTTTAGGTGTTGTATTGGTTTGGAATAAAACAAGGGTAGAACCCACTACTAATGTTTTATCTGTAATACCAGCATTATAGGCTTCTAAGTAATTTAATTGAATACCTTCATTTTGACTAATATCATATAAACTTTCCCCTGCTGCTACCAAATGCACTTTCTTACTTACTTCTTTTCTTTTAGGTACCAAGTACAAAATTTGATCTTTAGTAAGTAAATCGGTTTCGGGTAAATCATTATAGTTATATAATTTGTAAAGAGCAATATTATAAGTATTTGCTAAGTCTAAAAAGGAACTACCAGCAGTGGCATAAATAGCTAATAATTGATTGGCTTTGAATTTTCCTTTAGGGAAAACTAATTTTGCAGCCGTACTTTGCTTTTCTATCACTAGATTACTTGAATCTTTTTTAGAGGCAGCATCTATTTGAAGAACACTGTCTTTAGGGCGTTCAATGGCAATGCTACCAATTCCCTTCAGGGCAGTGGGGGCGGTATTATTAATACTGTCTGAACTAATGATTCCTTTTACGCTAGAAAGTTGAATGGTATCAATGATACTAGTAACAGCCCTAAGGGTAGTAGTATCTTTAATGATAAGCCTGTCTTCTATTTTTTTAACAGAATCGATTTTAATAGTATTAATTTTTATAGAATCAATCTTAATTGAATCGGCTAGTACAATAGGGACTATTTTTTTATTAGTATCAATTTTTTGAGTAGGTGTATCATCATCGTCATCGAAAATGGCAAGTTCAGGAAAATTATATTGTGAAAGTTCGAAATCGTTAATGACTTTAAGTAGTTTCTTAGGATAATCTGAAGCTGTGGCATAACCTGCTTTCTTAAGT
The DNA here is from genome assembly GCA_947380435.1 of Chitinophagaceae bacterium. GTDB lineage: Bacteria > Bacteroidota > Bacteroidia > Chitinophagales > Chitinophagaceae > Sediminibacterium. The sequence goes on along the minus strand of CANCRC010000141.1, from coordinate 3,876 downwards.
CCATAAGCCCATGCTGAATCATCTACTGGATCAAGTTCAAATAAAGGGGCATAATTAGATCTGGCTTTTAAAAAATTGGAATGGTCAATAAAGGAAGCATTTGAATTGGGGTAAACCCTGAAACATTCTTGTTTGGCATCATCGTCCTGATAAGTAGTTTCTCCTTTCCAGTCGGTTTTGCATTTAATACCAAAATGATTTTTAAAGTTCAAAGCTAAATTACTTTCGCCGCTATTAGATTCAATAATGCCTTGCGCTAAAGTAATAGAGGCTGGTATGCCTGTGCGTTTCATTTCGCTTACGGCAATATCTTTATACTGATCAATATATATTAAGGTAGCAGTTTTCTGCGCTATGGAGTAAAGGGGGAGGGTAAAAAAGAAGACCAAAGCAAGTTTGCTTATTCTCATGCTATTATTTTTTTCTAATCAAAGTTAAGCCATCTCTTATTGTTAACATCACTTGTTCGGTATTTTGATCCGAAAGCACATGTTCGTTAAATGCCTGAATAGCCTTGCTGCTTTTGCCTTTTACAGTATCTTCCAATACTTCTCCATGAAATAATACATTGTCAACAATTATGATGCCTTTATCGTTTAATAGGGGTAGTACCATATTATAGTATTCAATATAGCTGGTTTTGTCTGCGTCTATAAATACGAGATCCCATTTTTTATTCAGTGTTGGAATAATTTGTTTAGCATCTCCTACATGCATATATAGTTGTTTGGCTTTTGTAGCATTATCAAAAGCGGCTTTTGCTTTTTGGGCGTCTTCTTTTCTTAATTCAATAGTATGTAGTTCACCTTTTTCAGTAAGGCCTTCTGCTAAACATAAAGCGCTAAAGCCTGTAAAGCTGCCAATTTCTAATATATGAGTTGGTGCAAGTAATTTGCTTATAAAACTTAAGAAGCCGCCCTGGGTCCAACTGCTTTGCAAATGGCCATGTTCATGGGTCGCCAAAGTTTCCTCGTATAAGTTCTTTAAATAACTAGGAGTTGCATTAGAATATGCTTCAGTATAATTGTTTGCCAATGGGTTAATAAAATCCATACAGCAAAGGTCTAATTTTTTTCTGTATTTGGCCTTGAAATTACCCAAAGACCTATAAAGGTGATTAGACCATTGATAATGAGTAGCTCTTGACCAATTCTAAAGTTGCCAAATATAAAAGGTTGGGCATAATCCAATAATAAACATAAAATAGGGGCTAGAAAGCAAGGTATGAATGACCATTTGTCCACCAGTTTTCTTTTGGTAAGTATACCAAAGGCAAATAAACCTAATAAGGGCCCATAGGTATAAGAAGCAATTTTTAAAAGTAAATCAATAATGCTTTTATTATCAATCCATTTAAATACTAATACAATGATTAAAAATAAGAAGGCAAAACTTAAATGCACTCTTTGTCTTATTTTTTTCTTCTTAGCTTCATCCCAGTCTGTATTTCTTTGCATGCCTAATAAGTCAATACAAAAACTAGAAGTTAAAGCAGTAATGGCTCCATCGGCAGAAGGAAATAATGCAGAAATTAGCGCTAATATAAAAATAATAGCAATATAGGGAGGCATATGATAAAGTGCAATACTCGGAAATAAGTCATCACCTGTAGCGGTAATATTATTTTGTGCTGCATATAAATTTAATAAACCTCCTAAGAATAAAAACAAACTAATCACAAATAACATAGTGAAACCAATGGTCACCATATTTTTTTGTGCATCTTTTAATGTTTTTACTGAAATATTTTTTTGCATCATTTCCTGATCCAAGCCAGTCATGGTAAGTGTAATAAAAGCACCCCCAATAATTTGTTTCAAGAAAAACGATTTACTATTTACATCTGTATTAAAAACAGTTGCAATACCTTTTACTTGCATGGCCCCTAATGCATCTGTTACCGATAAATGCATATTGCTTAAAATATAAATGCTACAAATAACGAGGCCCATTAACATGCCAGAAGTTTGTAAGGTATCGGTCCAAACAATGGTTTTCACACCTCCTTCATAAGTGTATAGTAATATCATTATTAATATTACCAAGGTAGTTGCCCAAAAAGGCACACTCAAACTATCTAAAATAAATACTTGTAAAATTTTTACTACTAAATAAAGTCTTGCAGTTGCACCTAAGGTTCTAGACAATACAAAAAAGGAAGCCCCCGTTTTATAGGCATTAAAACCCAGTCTTTGTTCTAAATAATGATAAATAGAAGTAAGATTCAGTTTATAATAAATAGGTAATAAAACATAGGCAATGGTGAGATAGCCAATTAGATAACCAAGGGTAATTTGTAAGTAATGAAAGGCATCTTTCCCAACTGCACCAGGCACACTCACAAAAGTAACGCCACTTAAAGAAGTCCCAATCATACCAAAGGCCACGAGCATCCAATTGCTATTTTTATTGCCAATAAAAAAAGACATATTGTTACTATTCTTTCCAGCAATCTTAGCTACCCCAAGTAAGATCCCAAAGTAGATGATTACAAAGATAAAAAGTAAACTAGCGCTCATAGAGTTAGGTTGAGTCGGCAAAGTAATAAGAATCTTTGAAATAATTAACTAAATTGCTTCTATATTCAAGTTAAAATTAGTTTTTATGAAAATCAAGGCCCTCACTGTTTTCTGTGGTTCAAAATCGGGCAATAATCCTAGTTTTTTGTCAGCGGCGGCAGCCTTAGGTAATTTATTGGCCCAAGAAAATATAGAATTAGTGTATGGAGGAGGGAATAAAGGTTTAATGGGGGCAGTTGCCAATGGATGTCTTGACCAAGGCGGAAAAGTAATTGGCATTATGCCCAAATTATTATTGGAATGGGAGGCGCAGCACACGGGGTTAACAGAATTGATTATTACTGAAAACATGCATGATCGAAAAAAAATACTCTATGAAAAAGGGGAGGCTGGTTTAGTACTTCCTGGTGGAATGGGAACCTTAGATGAATTATTTGAAATGCTTACTTGGAATAATTTAAAAATACATAATAAGAAAGTTTTTATTTTAAATATAGATGGTTATTACGATGCACTTATTCAACTCTTAGAAAATATGGATACAAATGGTTTTATGTATGACAATTGGAAAGATAGAATAATAGTTTGTCCTTCTGTAGATGCGCTTAAGCCTCTGCTATCTTAACCTAAGTCTCTTCTATTTTAATTAGCTAGTTTTTTAATCTAGTTTTTTCTTCTTTCTAAAAATAGGAAAACCCACGCCTGCTCTAAAAATAGGTTGTGCTCTTGTTTGACCAATTTTATAGGGAGATTGTTCGGCGTCTAGTAAATCTATCATTATAGAAAAGTAAGACATACCATTTGCATTATGTGTACCATAACCAATACCGCCTAATATGCTAGTGGCACCATAGCTAGTACCTGCCTTTACGCCACTAGAATAATTATTGGAAGAAGTCCAAGTTCTATTGTATTCTGGTTGTATTTGAATAAAGAATTGCTCAATAGGCCAAACTCTTGCAAATACACCCGCGCCTAATTGAAAGTTTTTAATTTTTTCATTGGAGCTAAGAGAAATATTAAACGAAGAATAATAAATATTAGCAATAATACCTGCATCAAGGTATTGATTATAGCTTTTTAAAATTTCTGGGTTAAGTCCGAATTGAAAAGAGTTGCTTCCACCACCAAGTAATAAACCTCCCCCAAATAATATGGGCTTTTCTTCTTCCAATACTTTTTGGGTTTGAATAATATTTTGAGCTTGGGCTATATGGCTAGTAAAAGCAAAACTTAGTAGAAAAAGGGTAAAGGATATTTTATTAGATCTTTTCATAAGGAGTTTAAATAATTATAGAGAATAATTGCAAAAGTTAATAGTGGACTATCAATTCTAATGCGTAAAATAGTAGACTTA
>CANCRC010000140.1 GCA_947380435.1 Chitinophagaceae bacterium | reverse complement strand
TCATATTTGCCCAAGTCTTTCACTAATTGAATATTGTGTTTTTCTTTTACTTCTACTTCATTGGCATAAGGGTCAAAGGCATCTACCTGCATGCCCGCAGCGCTAAGCTGGCTATATATTTCAAAGGCTTTTGAATTTCTAATATCAGGACAATTTTCTTTAAAACTCACTCCTAAGACTAAGGCCTTGGCTCCTTTAACTGCAAGGCCACTGGTATTTAATAATTGAATTAATTTTTCAGTGACAAAACTGCTCATTTGATCATTCACATTTCTTCCCGATAAAATTACTTGCGGATGATATCCTAAACTTGTAGCCTTACTCGCTAAATAATATGGGTCTACTCCAATACAATGCCCCCCTACTAAGCCTGGCTTAAAAGGAAGAAAATTCCATTTAGTAGCAGCTGCTTCTAATACCTCATGGGTATCAATATTCATTCTATCAAATATGAGTGCGAGTTCATTGACAAAAGAAATATTTATATCGCGTTGTGCATTTTCAATGGACTTAGCAGCCTCCGCTACTCTAATACTAGACACTTTAAAAGTACCTGCTGTTATAATGCTTGCATAAACTGCGTCTACCTTATTAGCCATCTCAGGTGTAGAACCCGCTGTCAATTTTTTAATAGTAGTAAGTGTATGTACTTTATCGCCTGGATTAATTCTTTCAGGCGAGTAGCCGCAATAAAAATCTTTATTGAAAACTAAACCACTTTGCTTTTCTAAAACAGGCACACAGTCTTCTTCAGTGCAACCAGGGTAGACTGTGCTTTCATAAATAACCAAGTCCCCTTTTTTCAAAACAGCACCTATCATAGCAGTTGCTTCTAATAAAGGTTTTAAGTTAGGACGCTTGTCTGCATCTACCGGAGTAGGTACTGTAACAATAAATATAGTGGAAGAAGCAATATCTTTTAAAGAAGCTGTAAATAATAAATTACCTGCATTTTGAATTTCTTCTTCACTACATTCTAATGTATTGTCTTTGCCGTTTTGTAAATCCTTTACTCTTGTCTCATTAATATCAAATCCAATTACTGCATACTTCTTTGCAAAGGCTACAGCAAGTGGTAGGCCTACATAACCCAGTCCTACTATGGCAATGGTGGGTGATATGGTTGAGTTTAGATTCATCTCTTTTCAAAGGTAATGGACCAACTAATGATTACCATAATTTTTTTCACCTGCAGGAATAGGAACTTTTAATCTATTCTGTGCAGGAGGTAAGGGGCATGTAGCAAAGGCCGTAAAGGCACAAGGAGGATTATAGGCTTTGTTAAAATCAATTTCAGTATTGCCCAAAGCATCTGGTTTAGGAATATCAATAAATCGCCCAGCTCCATAAGTGGTTTTACCTGAAGTTTCATCGGCAAATACAATAAATAAATTAGGTCCACCTTCATCAATTACATCCAAGCTGTATTCTTTATTGTCAATAGTAAATAATAATTTGCCAGCCGTTTTGGTGGCGGTAGTTTGACCAAGCACATTCGTAATCATTAATAAATTTTGCGAAGCCGCTACCATGGTTGCCTTTATGCGCCAAGAAGAATCAATAGTAAAGCGTTCGATACCTTTAAAGCCAGTTAAAGTCTTGGCTTCTAAATTTCTAAATCTTACACCCATTTTATCTTCTCTTTTAATAATGGTCCAAGTAAAATGAGACCATGACATGGTTATAGCCTGCTCTTCTTTATAAAATACTTTTACGGGTTTTGTTCCATTCACTAACACTCCGTTCACTTTAATAGAATTATTTGCAGCATTCATCCATAGAACAGAATCGCCTTCATAAATAAAAGAACCAAGTTCAGCAGGAAATACTGCATTGTCATACTTACAATCACTGCCTTCTTTTTTCCCAAAACTATTGGCACCCTTATGTAGCCAGAAAAGCCCTTCTAAATTTAACCAGCCATTTGGTGTTTTTAAATCGGCTATGCGCGCTTTATGCCATTCATTTATAGACTTAGCATAGCTATTTGTTTTCTGTGCATTCGCTAGAAAAAAGAAGTTTAATAGTAGTAAAGTGTAGAGTATTTTTTTCATTTCTTGTTTTGTATTTATTGGTTGCCTAGAACCAATTAGAGTGTTCACAAAATTAAGTTAATTAAAACCTAGAACCATATATATTTCTTAATTTTAGAAAGCTAAACGAACAAGCATGCGAATAAGAAAATTATTTATTGTTTTAATAATCATGGGGTTGGTGGCTTGTAACAAATCGGTTACTACCTTACCTGTTACAGCTGTAACAGATAATGCGACTGTACAAAAATATTCGAATACCGATGTGAATACCTGGATTCACGAAAACATGACGGCCTATTATTTATGGGCAGGCAATTTACCTGCTTTGGCCAAAACCAATACCAGCAGTAATCCCATGGATTATTTTTATAGTATTTTATATGACTATCATACCATCGATCGTTTTTCATGGATTGATAGCAGTGCCACCAATTTACAAAACCAATTAAATGGTATCAATACCGTTTTAGGCATTAGAGTGGCGGCATTCTATACCGATGACGCAAGAGTAAATATAGCCTTAGTAATAGCCTATGTATTAAAAGGCAGTCCTGCTGAAAAAAATGGATTAAAAAGAGGAGACATTATTATGTCTGTTGATGACCAAGCTATTACTTCTTCTAATTATAATTCAGTATTACAAAATCAAACATTGAGATTAGGTTTAGGCACTTATACTAATAAAGTATTTAGCAGCACAGGTAAATTTTTAACCGTTACTAAAACTGAATTGCAAACCAATCCTATTTTACAAGACACTGTTCTAAATTGGTCAGGCAAGAAAGTGGGTTACTTAGCCTACTTACAATTCTTAACAAGTTTTGATGATAGCTTAAGGGCTGTATTTGGAAGATATAAAGCAAAAGGAGTAAACGAATTAGTGATTGACCTTAGGTACAATGGGGGCGGCTATGTTACTAATTCAGATTTATTAACCACTTTAATAGTGAAAGACCTAGCAGGCAAGGTAGACAAAGTGATGAATAAAAAAACTTACAACGACGCTTATACAAGGGAAATTACCAAACAATATGGAGCAACGGCCTTTGTCACCAATTTTAAAACGGAGCCTAATAATATTGGTTCGCTAGATAGAGTATTTATTTTAACTTCTACTGGTACGGCTTCTGCTAGTGAACTTATTATAAATAATTTAAAACCATTTATGAATGTCATTTTAATTGGCGAACATACTTATGGAAAAAATGTGGGCTCCTTTACTATTACCGATAATAGTAAAAGATGGAACTATGGCTTACAACCCATTACTTTTAAAATATTAAATTCCTTAGATCAATCCGATTACGGAACTGTGAACGGATTTTTACCAGACTATGCCCTTACGGATGACATACTTCCCTATAAATTATTGGGCGACCCCACTGAAACTTATTTAAACAAAGCACTCAATATCATTGGCCCCACTGCCTTTAAGCCCAATGCAATAGCTAGCAGTACGCCGGTTTCAAGAGCCAACAAAGTGCAAGTGAGTGCCCTTTCCGATAATCCTATTCAAGATAAATTAGATATGTTTGATAAGCCCTTTAAGCATAAAAATTAGTTCATAAAACTTTCTTTCAACAGCGCCTTGTTTTTTGTATCTTAGAATTATAAATTAACAAGGACTCATGAAAAAAACTATCTTATTCTTATTGTTAGTAGTATCACTACAATTGCAAGCGCAAGAAAAAAACACTAAAGTACATTTAAATCATACAGCCATTTTTGTAATGGATATGGAAAAATCAGGAAACTTTTATAGCAAAATAATTGGACTCGATACTATAGCTGAACCCTTTCATGATGGAAAACATATTTGGTATAAAACAGCCGGCCATATTATGTTACATGTGATACAAGGATCTACTGAAAAAAAGGACTATTATAAAAACCAGCATACTTGTTTCACTGAACCAGACTTTAAAGGCTTTATAGAAAAACTAAAAGCAGCACATATTTCTTTTGAAGATGTAAGTGGAAATAAAAATGCCATTACTACCCGTGTAGACGGCGTGCATCAAATTTGGTTGCAAGACCCAGATGGTTATTGGTTAGAAATAAACGATGACAACTATTAATTACACATAAAAGGAATTAGGAAATTTCAACATTAGATTTTTAATAAATTAAAATAGATATGAAAAAAATACAATTATTATTAGTTTTTGTTTTCGCAATTGTGATAGGCAGTTTTGCACAAGGTTTTGTAAAAGAAAAACAAGTCATCAAAAGTGCTATACTCAATAAGGAAGTACATTACTCTATATACTTACCTAGTGACTATTATACCAGCGAGCGCGCTTATCCTGTCACCTATTTATTACATGGCTATGGTGATGCCGATGATGGCTGGATTCAGTTTGGTGAAGTAAACCGCTTAGCCGATGATGCCATTAAAACGGGCAAAATTCCACCTATGATTATTGTTACGCCCGACGGCTTTACAAGTTTTTATATTAATGCAGCCAATGGCAATTTAAATTATGAGGACTTTTTTATCAAAGAACTTATCCCCCATATTGAAAAAACCTATAAGGTAAAGGCAGAAAAAAGGTTTAGAGGTATAGCAGGACTTTCAATGGGCGGTTATGGTTCATTATTGTATGCCCTTAAATACCCCGATTTATTTGCAGCGTCTGCTCCGCTTAGTGCAGCAGTTTGGACAGACAACGATATTATTAATCTTAATGAAAATATGTTTAATGGTTTATTTGGAAATTCAATGGGCAAAAATTTAAAAGGCAAAGACCGTTTAACTGCAGCTTGGTTAAGCAATAGCCCATTATCTATTATTGAAAAAAAGACAAAAGAAGAATTGTCTTCTGTAAAATATTGGATTGACTGCGGTGATGACGATTTTTTAACTATTGGTAATGCACAGTTACACATAGCCCTCACTAATAAAAATGTACCTCATGAATTTAGAATGAGAGATGGTGCACATAACTGGACCTATTGGAGAACAGGTATTAT
>CANCRC010000139.1 GCA_947380435.1 Chitinophagaceae bacterium | reverse complement strand
CATGGTTCTACTTATGGTGGAAACCCTTTGGCTTGCGCTGTGGCTATAAAGTCATTAGAAGTTCTAAAGTCGGAGAAGATGGCGGAGAATGCAGAAAAAATGGGAGCTAGATTAAGACAAGGATTAGCCAATTTAAATTCTCCCTTTATAACCACCATTCGTGGTAAAGGTTTATTAAACGCTATTGTGATAAAACATGAGAACCCAGAGGCAAGTTGGGATTTATGTTTGCACTTAAAAGATTTAGGCTTACTCGCTAAACCAACCCATGGAGATAAAATAAGATTTGCGCCTCCATTAATTATAACTGAAAAACAAATTGACGAAGCCGTTGCAATTATTGGGGCTGGTTTGAAACTTTTATCTTAGGTAAAAAAGTCATTATTAATATGCCTGCAGAAATTATAATGCAAGCATACAATGCCCATTTCTTTTGGGGGCACTCTCCCATTTGGCAGGTAGACATTATTAAATAATTTCTAAAGCTCCATGCTAAAAGTAAGGCTGCGAAAACCATATTGAACCTCTTTGCCCAAATAAAAGGTAAAGCAAAAAAGACTAAACTTATTACTGCGAAAAAACATAAAAACTTTCCCGCCTGGCCAAAATTACTTCCTGCTGCATCCCAACCAGTAATTATCCAGTTTCTGCTTTCAATAAATATCAAAGGCTGCGTAGTACAATAAATAAGTAATAAGCAAAGAATTATACCGATGGCTTGAGAATATTTCATAGTAATTCAAAATTACTATATTTTATGTGAAATAGTAGTGATAGTAATTCACTTTGCTTATTAGTTACCCTATTAAGTTTATTATTAATCATATCAAATTTAAAAACTATTTAAAATTTACTTTTAAATAGTAACAAATACAGTTATGATTGAGGATATACATAATATAATAATTACAGATATTAATAGGACTTTTTTACTCTTTTTTATAGATGCTTTAACCTTTGTTCCATCATAGATCCAAATAGATGTATTTAAAAAGATTAAAGAAATTAACACAGAGCCAATAAAAGGTAGTGTTAATAAAATAGTTTTATAGACTAAGGGGAAAAAATTGTTTGACATTATGTTTATTAATTTTATTTTTTTTCAATAACAATAACTTCATATCTCGCTAACTCATCCATATTTATAGTAATATCAAATTTATCATACACACTCCAACCAAGTGTAATTCCTCCTATTTGAACACCATAAGTATTAACTCCAGTAATTATAAAATTAGAGGAATAATTTGAAGGATTAAAATTTATACTAGACATATTTACTTGTTGCCAAGAATAAAAACCAAATCCAGTAAAAGAAATAGTAGGATTCCCAACTATTTGACCATTAGCATTTGTACTATAGTTTATATGCAAAGTATACCACCCACCCTTATCCCCATTCAATGGCGATCCTGATTTAAACTCTGCATGATGATACCCAGCTGTGCCAGGGCCTCCGTCTACATCATCATCATCAAAAGATTTAATAGAATTTGATTTAATTTTCGAAGTAGGACTTATACTAGAGTCTAAGACTAAAGTTGATCTTACGGCTTCATATTTTATTTCTGTTCCAATTTCCTTAAATACTTCCTTAAACTCATTTAAGCTTAGATTCTTAATTTTTGCTTGATTTGAATTTTCGTCAATTGTAAAAATTGCTTTGCTTTCACTAGGATTCATTATTTTTATCTCTCCTTGTTCTCCCACTATTTCTTTCAACTGTTTAATGGCAGTAGCTTGTTTATCCTGAATTGTTAATTCACTCTCTTTTTTTGTACATGAAATTGTGAACATAAGTAAAAAGAGTAAACTTATGTTTCTTAGATTAATTTTGGTTTTCATAATTGTTTTTATTTTCACCAAAAGTATATTTCTAGAATACTGAAAATCGCAGTATTTATACTTGACAAAAGACAGGCATTTCCCCCCTATAAAGTACAGAACAGGCTTGGGCATAAAAAAACCCCTCAATAATTGAGAGGTTTTATATTTTAGTGAGGTCGAGAGCGGATTCGAACCGCTGTGGGAGCTTTTGCAGAGCTCTGCCTAGCCACTCGGCCACCCGACCCTAATCTAGAACGCGAAAATAACGCAAAGAACTTAATTATAAAAGAATTTTACAGCTATTCCGATTTAAACGACATTTGTGTCATAAAAGAAAGCATATGCAGGCAATTGGCGCATCAGAACTCATTATTAACGACCGCGGGGCTATTTACCACTTAAATGTCCGTCCGGAAGAGATTGCGGATACTATTATTACTGTGGGTGACCCTGAAAGAGTTGCAGAAGTAAGTAAATACTTTGACCGCATTGAACATAAACTAGCACATAGAGAATTTATTACCCATACAGGCACTATTGGTCAAAAAAGAATTTCAGTGTTAAGTACTGGTATTGGTCCAGACAATATTGATATTGCTTTAAATGAAATTGACGCTTTAGTGAATATTGATTTCACTTCAAGAACCATTAATGATCAAAAAAAATCGGTTTCCATTATTCGCATGGGCACTTGTGGTTCTTTACAAGGAGAAGTAGGTGTGAATGAATTAGTGGCAGGTACACATGGTTTAGGTATTGATAATGTTTTACATTTTTATACACAAGAAAATAATGAAGAAGAAAAAGCCATCTTAGCTGCTTTTGAAAAACATACTTCCATTCATGCACATAAAATTCAACCTTATATTGCCACAGCAAGTGCAGGTTTAATTAAACATTTTACAGAAGGCTATAGTCATGGTATTACAGTTACTTGCCCTGGTTTTTATGGCCCTCAAGGGCGCATCTTAAGACTTCCTTTAAAAATGCCCAACTTAGTGGATCAAATGACCAGCTTCAGATACGGCCAACATAGAATTGCTAATTTTGAAATGGAAACATCTGCTATTTATGGTTTATGTAATTTATTAGGACACCAATGTTTAAGTATAAATGTAATTATTGCCAACAGAGTGAAAAAAGAATACAGCAAGGATATGGCTAAGGCAGTAGATCATATGATACAAAAATCATTGGGCATTATTGCAGGCATTTAAAAGAGCTAATAAATAAATAAATAAATAAATAAAATTATTAATTAGCAGAAATTATTAGTAAAATCAGAATTAATAAAAAAAGTTAAATACTAAAATGAATATCCCTTTTTCAAAATACCAAGGCACGCAGAACGATTTTGTAATTATAGACAACCGTTCTGGTAACAAACATTTAAGCGAAGCACAAATAGAATTTATTTGTGATAGAAGAAAAGGCATTGGCGCCGATGGCTTGATGTTACTTGGCACTTCAGCAGGTTACGATTTCTCAATGACTTACTATAATGCCAATGGCAAGGAAGGTTCTATGTGTGGTAATGGTGGCCGCTGTTTAACGCAGTATGCTTTTGACCAAGGCATAAAAAAAGATACTTACTCATTTATAGCTATCGATGGCCCACATGAATCAAAAATTGACGCTGAAGGTTGGGTGCATTTAAAAATGATTGATGTAAAAGCGGTTGAAAAAAATATTGAAGGCGATGTAACATTTTATGTGTTGAACACTGGCTCTCCTCATTATATTGAATTTGTAGATAATGTAAATAGTGTAGATGTAGTAGGCCTAGGACAAATGATTCGCTATAATGAAAGATTTAAAGCGGAAGGTATTAATGTAAATTTTGTTCAACAAGAAGAAGGGAAGCTAATTGTAAGAACTTATGAGCGTGGCGTGGAAAATGAAACTTTCAGTTGTGGTACAGGGGTAACCGCCTCTGCCTTAATTGCGGGAATTGAAAAATTAGGAGAGCAAAAAATTAATATTGAGACCTTGGGTGGAAAACTAGCTGTTAGTTTTAATAATAGAGGAGACAATATATTTGACAATATTTATTTGATGGGTCCAGGTACTTTTGTTTTTAGCGGAGCCTTAGATATTTAAATTACAGATTAGCACAATACAATAAATTCTTATGGCACTTTTCAACGTTCGTGTGTATGGCTTACTACTAGATGCTCAAAATAGATTACTCGTAAGCGATGAATATATTAGAAGTGAATTTTTTACCAAACTTCCTGGAGGCGGGCTTGAATTTGGAGAAGGAACTCGTGATGGCTTAGCTAGAGAATTTATGGAAGAAACTGGCATAACAGTTACTGTAGGATCGCATTTATACACCACCGATTTTTTTCAAATATCGGCGTTTAATAAAAAAGACCAAATCATTTCTATTTATTATATGGTAAGTAGCGCTGAATGTGAAAAAATTAAAACCAGTGAGAAAAATTTTGACTTTAGCCCAGACCAAATTGCGGATAAAAATGGCACTTTTGAGTCCTTCCGTTGGGTAAATTTTGAAGATTTAAATGAAGACAGTATGAGCCTTCCTATTGATAAAGTGGCTATTCAAATATTGAAGCAAAGTTTCTAAACTTCATTCTCTACGCCCATTGCTTGCAATTTCATTTTCTTCGCTAAATCATGCCCCAAATAATTTTCAATTCTACCTTCTATAAAAGAAATCAAAGGCGTTAGTATAATTGCCATGGTAAACTTATACATATAGTTCACCACACAAACGGCTAGCACCGTAGACCAACTCCATCCATTACCAATTTTAAAGGCAATAAATAAAACCACAAAGCTGTCTACCAATTGAGAGACAACGGTGGAACCAGTGGCACGAAGCCATATCATTTTATCGCCAGTCATTTTTTTAATTTTATGAAAAACATATACATCAATAAACTGACTTACTAAAAACGCAACTAAGCTTCCAACAATAATCCATAAGCCTTGTCCAAATATAGATTCAAATGCCAATTGCATATTAGGCATTCCATTAGCAGTTCTAGATTCCACCCAAAATTGAGCAGGCGCAATTTTCATAGCTACATAAAACATTAAAAAAGCATAACTAATTAAAGCCACAGCCGTATAACTAATTCTGCGCACCGCCTTTGGCCCAAAGTATTCATTCACAATATCGGTAATCACAAATTCAAGTGGCCATAATAGAACACCACAGGTTAA
>CANCRC010000138.1 GCA_947380435.1 Chitinophagaceae bacterium | reverse complement strand
GAAAAATGTAGAATTAAATAGTTATTATTTTTAGGCGATTTTTTTTGAAGCGCTTTTGCTAATTCCATTAATGCAGCTGTTCCACTTGCATTGTCATCGGCGCCGTTTCTAATATTATTATTTATATCAAGTGCGTTATGGTCTTCGTTGTAGCCTAAATGATCTAAGTGTGCACCTAAAATAACAGTGTTTGTTGCATGGTTGTCTATAAAGGCAGCTACATTATGTGCAGTTCTTGAAGCGTGCTCAAACTCAATGCTAGCTTCAATTTCATAAGTATTTAATTCATCACTAAAATATTTTGAGAAACCTTTTTTGGTAATATATACAACAGGAATGGGTAAGGCCTTAGCCGTATCAAATTTATAATATTGAATATTATCAACTATTGTACCGCTATTATGTAAAAATAATGCAGTGCCTCCTTTTTGTTTTGTTTCTTTAGCAGTAGTTAGTAGCCATTCATTGATATCAAAATGCGGATTGCTTGTATTTTCTTCTAAAGCGTCATTTACATCTTTAAACCAAATTTGCTTGGCTTCATTTAAAGAAACAGAAGCCATTGATTTTATATTGCCTGAACCACTATTTGAAATGGGAAAAAAAGAACTGTCTAATAAAAGTGATTGTTTATTTACTTTAATAAAAGAACCGGCCGATAACTTTTTTCCTTCATCAATAGGAAAGCTTTGTATAAAACCATTAGCACCCTTTGCTTGTATACCTGCTTTTTGATATTGAGCTATAATATAGTCCACTGCTTTTTGTTCTCCTGGTGTTCCTGCACGACGACCTTCTAACTCATCACTAGCCAAAAATTTAATGTGATTTTCTAAGTTTTGAATGAGGACTTTATCGGCTCTTTTAAGCTTTTGAGCATTCAATAAAAAAGGGAATAATACCACTAAGAACAAGGCCAGTCTGCGCATAAATATTGGTTTGAGCCCCAAAGTTAAATAAAGCTATTAGCAAAACACTCGGAAGCCTAAAATTTGATATGATTTTTATCAGCTCCACCAAGGGGCTCAATTTCTAATTTCGTAAGCCTAGCCCAATCATAAAACCTAGCTTTGCGACCACATGAATGCCGGTATACATATTGCTTTAGTGGGTAACCCCAATAGCGGAAAAAGTTCTCTTTTTAACGCACTTACAGGTATGCACCAAAAAGTGGGCAATTTTCCAGGCGTTACCGTAGACAAAAAAACAGGCCAAATGCAATTAGCAGGCCAGCCGACCACCCTTATTGATTTACCAGGTACTTATAGTTTTTATCCCAAAAGAGAAGATGAGTGGGTGGCTTATAAAGTACTGATGGGTGTGGACGAAGAAGTAAAAACAGATTTAATATTACTTATTGCAGATGCAAGTAATTTAAAAAGAAACTTACTTTTTTGTAGTCAAATTATAGATTTAAAAATTCCGGTAGTATTAGCACTTACCATGAATGACCTAGCTGCTAAAAAAGGAATTAAGATTGATATTACAGGCCTGCAAGAAGATTTAGGTATTCCTGTGGTAGCCGTTGATGCTAGAAAAAATAAAGGACTTACTGAATTAAAAACGGCTTTAACGAATATCATACAAACTACGCGATCAAAAAATCAGGAGAGTTTTATTGATAATAAAAAACTAGCGCCTGCTGCTATTGACGCTTTTAAAAAATTATACCCTACCCATAGCGATTATGCAGCGCTGCATTATTTAATGCATCATGAAACATTTCCATTAGATAAAGAAATGCAGCAGGAAATTCAACAAATTGAAATTGACAACGATTTTAATCATACCAAAACCCAGGCACAAGAAATATTAGAACGCTATAGTCATATTAGTGAAATAATGAAAACGAGGGTGACTACCCCCGACCCAACTGCCAATAAAAAAAGATCTGAAAAATTAGATTCTATTTTTTTACATCGTGTGGGCGGTTATGCTATTTTACTTTCTGTATTGTTTGTTTTATTTCAATCGGTTTTTTGGATGGCGAAATTTCCCATGGATGGCATTGAATGGATATTTACCCATTTGACAACTTATTTAAACACAGTGCTACCGGGTGTTTGGTGGGAGGATTTACTAGTGAATGGACTGGTGGCGGGTATTGGAGGCATTGTGGTATTTGTGCCGCAAATCATGATTTTGTTTGGACTGATTACTTTATTAGAAGACACAGGTTATATGGCGCGTATAAGTTTTTTAAGCGATAAGCTTATGCGCAAAGCAGGTTTAAATGGAAAGAGTGTCATGCCCATGATTAGTGGTTTTGCTTGTGCAGTGCCTGCTATTATGAGTGCTAGAAATATTGAAAATAAAAAAGAACGACTTCTTACTATTATGGTAACGCCTTTTATGAGTTGCAGTGCAAGACTTCCGGTGTATACCATTTTAATATCGCTGGTGATAGATGATAGAATGTACTTTGGTTTTTTAAGTTTACAAGGACTGGTGATGATGGGATTATACTTAATGGGTATTGTGATGGCTTTGCTAGCAAGTACAGTTTTAAAATGGTTTATAAATATTAAAGAGAAAAGTTATTTTATATTAGAGCTACCTGTGTACCGCGCGCCTCGTTGGAAAAATGTGGGCACTACCATGATACAGAAAGCAGGCATATTTGTAAGAGATGCAGGTAAGGTTATTATAGTCATTAGTATACTCTTATGGTTTTTGAGTAGTTATGGACCTTCTGCACGTATGCAAAAAATTAATGAAAATTATGCAGCGCAAAAATTAGTGCTTGCAAATAATCAAACCCTGCAATCAAATACTGAAAACACAAAGACGCTTAAGCAAATAGAAAAGCAGTATAGTAGTGAAAAACTAGAAAACTCTTATGCAGGTATTTTAGGAAAAAAATTAGAGCCTGTAATTGCGCCCATGGGCTTTGATTGGAAAATAGGTATTGCCCTTGTTACTTCTTTTGCAGCAAGAGAAGTATTTGTGGGCACCATGGCCACTTTATATAGTGTGGAGGAATCGGATAATAGCTCACTTAGAGAAAAACTAAAAGCGGCTGTAAGGCCCGATGGCAGTCCAGTGTATAGTTTAGCAGCTGCTTTATCACTTATGGTTTTTTATGTATTAGCCATGCAGTGTATGAGTACCCTGGCTGTGGTGAAAAGAGAAACCCAGTCTTGGAAATGGCCCACCATTCAATTTTTTATGATGACGGGCATGGCTTATTTAATGAGCTGGGCGGTGTATGTAATCGCAAAATAATTGCTTGAAATAATTACTTACTAAAATCTAATTCTAAAAAAGATAATTTTCTTACCTGCTTTTCACTTCTTCAAAAGCTTCATCATAGTCGGCACGAATAGTACCCATCATTCTATCCCAAACAAGAAAGTACAAACCATAATTGCCTTTGAAATATTTATGGTGTTGATTATGGTTGACTGAAGTATTCACCCATTTACCAATTAAACTTTTACTAAAACCTTTTGGATATAATTCCCAGCCTAAGTGGCCGTAAATATTATACATAATAGAAAGTAAAAAGAAAATGATAATATGTGTAGTATGCACTGGAATGGTAAATAAGAAAACGACGAAAATGCCTACTTCCACAATAGACTCTAAAGGATGAAATGCATAGGCAGCCCAGGGTGAAGGGTTGGTAGACTTATGATGCACCAAATGCATAATATTAAAAAGAGACTTATGATGCATAATACGGTGTGTCCAATAAAAATAAGTATCGTGCATAATAAACATAATAGGATAGGCTAAAAAATAATAGAACCAGCCATAATCACTAATATTATTGTATAAAGTAGTGTGGGGCTTCATTGCAGGGTTTGCAATAAAAAATAATGGAATGAAACCGAAAATTAAAATAGTAATAGTACTGTAGAATATTTCACGCAGGTAATCGGAGTTCTTAGGAAAAAGAGATTGTATTTTTTTATGTAGAATCTTATTTTTAAGTACTACATAAAATAAAAAGAAAATGGCGCCAGCAATTAAATAGTACCTGCTACCAATTCTTTGTAAAAAGAAAAAATATTTTTGAAAATCAAAAGCCATAACTAATAGTAAATATTGGACTGCAAATTAGCTAAAGAATTGGATGATTACCAACCACTAATGGCTAAAATTTCTTTCGTGTGGTCCTTGGTGTCAGGCTTATCAATAATATGTCTAACCATTCCCGCTTCATCAATCAAAAAAGTTGTACGGCTAGTGCCCATATAAGTGCGGCCCATGAATTTCTTCTGGCCCCATAAATTGTATTTGTCTACTATTTTCTTGTCTTCGTCGGCTATTAAAGAAAAAGGTAAATCGTACTTAGCAATAAACTTCTCATGAGACTTCACCGAGTCCACGCTAATGCCTAAGATTTGTAACCCTTTCTTTTGCAAGGCTTTATAATTATCACGTAGGTTGCAAGCTTGCGCTGTACATCCTGGAGTATCGTCTTTTGGATAGAAATAAAGGACAAGCTTTTGCCCCTTAAAATCGGCTATAGAAACTGTATTGCCGTGCTGATCAACGCCTTTAAAGGCCGGCGCTTTAGAACCTTCTTTAATAACTGCCATATGCTTGAATTGGCGGTGAAGATAGCATTTAAAAAGGACAAAAATGTTTAGGCTTAAAATGGGGCAAATTCAGGCAAATTTTTGTAGGTTTGCGCAATTTATATTTTTGTACGCTATGCCAAAAGACAACTCCATAAAATCGGTATTAATTGTAGGTTCAGGACCCATTATTATTGGTCAAGCCTGCGAATTTGATTACTCTGGTTCACAAGCAGCCCGTTCTTTAAGAGAGGAAGGCATTAAGGTTATCCTTATTAATAGTAATCCGGCGACAATCATGACCGACCCCATGATGGCGGATAAAGTTTATTTATTGCCACTGACCATTGAAAGCATTGAACAAATTTTACAAGAGAATCAAATTGATGCCGTGCTTCCCACTATGGGCGGACAAACTGCTTTGAACTTATGTAAGGAAGCAGATGAAATTGGTTTATGGAAACAATACAATTGTAGAATGATTGGTGTGGATGTTGCGGCCATTGACTTAGCAGAAGATAGAGAACAGTTCAGACAATTGATGGTAAAAATCGGCGTAGCCGTTGCACC
>CANCRC010000137.1 GCA_947380435.1 Chitinophagaceae bacterium | reverse complement strand
TACCCATATAGCCTAAGTCTTTCACACCAATTTCTGCAGTGTAAAAACCAGTGGTTACCAAGTCTCTTATTTTATTAAAGAAGCTTACGCCTTGTGCTAGTTCTGGGGCTGCTTTTTTAGGATAAGCAATCTCATCTACAATGCCTATTTGCTCTTTACCAGAACATTCTATGAAGGCTTTGCTATGTTTTTTATAACTATGTAAGTCTAGCCATTTTAAACCTCCACGCATAGGCACTTGATGATCGGGCATATCTTTTACAATAAACTCAATAAACTCAGGCACTTTGGCATCGGTAGCGGAGCCACTGACTGCATCTTTTGGAATAATAATATCAGATAGTATAGTAATAGTAGCCATTTCGTGTTCAGTAAAAAAATTAGGCTGCGCTTTTACTTTTACTAAATAATCTTTTTCTTCCTGCATACGATCGTCCATATTCACTTCCGCTACCGTGGTGGCTGAATTTTTACAAGCTTCTACTAGAACAGCTGTTGAAACTGTTCCTAATATCATCGCTTTGATGGATTTTCTTCTGTCCATAATATTTTAAATTAAAATTTTATAAATTTTGTTAGTTTATTTTTTCCTTTGCTTAAATTTAAAATAAAGCAAAGGAAAAATTTATTTTATTTTATTCAAAAACAAAATTATAAATTTTGTTTTTGAAGTTGATCCAATACATATTCTGAAGTACGCATAGACAATGCTAAAATAGTCCATGTAATGTTTTTATCTGCTTGCGAAGTGAATACCGATCCATCTACGCAGAACAAATTCTTACAATCAAAGGCTTGACCAAATGCATTCAATGGAGCTGATTTTTTATCGGCACCCATACGCACTGTTCCTGCTTCGTGAATAATATTTCCTGGATTAGATAAACCATATTTATTACTTGCATCATCTTGATCACCCCAAGTAATTACGGCACCCATTTCATGCATGATTTCTTTAAAGGTTTCTTTCATATGCTTTGCTTGTTGCACTTCATACTCAGAATTCTTACAATCAAATTTCAACACAGGAATACCATATTTATCTACTACATCCGGATCAATACTACATTTATTATCAAAGCGAGGTACCGCTTCACCACGTCCACCCATTCCTACATTGGCACCATAAAAGAAACGAACATCTTCTTTTAATGATTCACCATATCCGCCTGCTTCCTTGGTTCTACCATTTACTTCGAATTTGCCATTCATTCCTTGCATACCCATTCCAAAACCATAACCAGGTTGGCTCATACCGCCCCAATATTCAATATGGTAACCACGAGGGAAGTTTAATTTTTTATTATCTAACCACCATGGAGTATACACGTGCATACCACCCACGCCGTCTTCATTGTAACGCTTACGACCAAATAATGCAGGCACTACACCACCCATACCAGCACCCGTGGAATCATGTAAATAATGACCTACTACGCCAGAACTATTCGCTAAACCATTCGGATGTTTGGTTGATTTTGAATTCAATAACAAACGAGCAGTTTCGCAAGTACTTGCTCCAAGGATAACCACTTTTGCATTGATTTGATATTCTTGGTTGTCGAATTTATTGACATAAGAAACGCCTGTTGCTTTTCCTTCTTTGTCTGTCATTACTTCACGCGCCATAGCGCCAGTGATTAAATCTACGTTGCCAGTTAAAATAGCAGGTCGAACTAAAACAGATGAAGAAGAAAAGTCTCCGTATACTTTACAAGAACGATTACATTGACCACAATAAAAACAAGCACCACGTTCGTCATTTATTTTTTTAGTTAAAATAGATAAACGAGAAGGGATCACCGGAATATTAATACCAGTAGCTGCTTTTTTAAACATTAACTCATGCAAACGAGGTTTTGGAGGAGGTAAGAAAATTCCATCAGGATCATTCTCGCGACCTTCATTGGTTCCGTATACACCAATTAATTTATCAATCTTATCATAGTAAGGTTTAATGTCCTCATAGCCAATTGGCCAATCATCCCCTAAACCATCAATACTTTTTCTTTTGAAATCGCGTGGTCCAAAACGAAGGGAGATACGACCCCAATGATTCGTACGACCACCTACCATTCTTGCTCTCCACCACTCGAATTTATCACTACCTGGAGTTTGCGTATAAGGTTCTCCATCAATTTCCCAGCCCCAGAAAGAAGCATCGAAATCGCCGAAGGGTCTCATTTTAGTACTTGCTCCACGACGAGGAGAATCCCAAGGATTTTTTAATTGAGAAGAATTTTTTGCAGGATCAAATTCTGGACCTGCTTCTAATAAACAAACTTTTAATCCCGCTTTGGATAATACATAGGCAGCCATTCCTCCTCCGGCACCAGAACCCACAATTACTGCATCGTATTTTTTAGGAGATACTTTTACTTCAAAACTAGACATAAGGCAATCGTTTTTGCTATTGTAATTAAAGAATGAATTTAAAGAAAAAATTGAATGAAATGCAAAAAAGACCCCCTCATTTTATAAGCGGGATTAATAGATTTAAAAATGGCAGTAAACTTAAACAAAGTCGTAAAGGGGTAAAAAGCAAAAGGCCCCGTTTATGGGGGCCTTTTAAAAAATCATTAGCGTAGTAAAAATCAAATTTTACATTTTATGAAAATTTGGTTTTTACGAACAGCCCATGCTTGTTCCGCAGTTTAAACATTTATAACATGTACCACTTCTTATTGTAATATGTCCACAAGTGCTACAAGCAGGCGCATCGCTTTGCATGCTCTTTGCTGCTGCCGTTACATTGTCCATTGAACCATTGGCTTCTACTGCTACAGCTGCTTTAGCTACTGGAGCGGCCACTGGTGCTGTAACGCGAATGCTGCTTAGTTCAGGCTTTCCTACTAAAGTTATATCTCCTTCTTCGCCTAAGTTTTCTACTGTAGGCTTATCTAATACATGTACTAAATCGGTTCTGCCTAAATATTCATAAGCTAAAGAGCGGAATATAAAGTCAACGATAGAAGTAGTGGTTTTGATATTTGGATGATCTACCATTCCAGAAGGCTCGAACTTAGTAAATACAAACTTCTCTACGAACTCTTCTAAAGGCACACCATATTGTAAGCCAACAGAAATAGAGATAGCAAAGCAGTTCATTAAACTACGCAGTGTAGATCCTTCTTTTGCTAAGTCAATAAATATTTCTCCTAATGTATTGTCTGTGTATTCACCTGTTCTTAAGAATAAAACCTGACCGCCAATTCTAGCTTTTTGAGTAAAGCCACGACGCTTAGCTGGTAAAGATTTGCGCTCTACAATGCGAGATAATTGACGCTTGAATTTAGTGTCGGTAGAAGCAGCCATTCTTTTTTGAACTTCTTCTAATAACTCATCTACATTCAATTTACTTAAGTCTACTAATTGAGAACCAACTGCACCTCCTGCATCAGCTGCATGCGCAGCTTCTTCGTCAGCAGTTGCGTCTGTTTTTTTCTTCTTATCAGACTTCGTACTTAGAGGTTGGCTTAATTTAGAACCATCACGGTAAATAGCATTTGCTTTTAAACCTAGGGTCCAGCTCAATAAATAAGAATCGGCAATTTCTTCAACAGTAGCTTCGTTAGGAAGGTTGATTGTTTTAGAAATCGCACCAGATAAGAATGGTTGACAAGCAGCCATCATTCTAATATGTCCATGTGCATGAATATATCTAACACCTTTTTTACCATTTTTATTCGCACAATCAAATATTGACAAATGCTCGTCTTTCAATGCTGGAGAACCTTCTACTGTCATGGTACCGCAAACATAATCGTTGGCTGCATCTATTTGATCTTCTGTAAATCCTAAAGCTTCTAATAAGTTAAAGCTCCAGTCTGCGAATACTTCTTCTTTGAAACCTAATCTAGTTAAACAAGCATCACCTAAAGTGAAGCGGTTGAAAATAAATCCAATTTCAAATGCAGATTTAGCAGCACCATTTAATTTAGCAATTTCTTCTGCTGTAAATCCTTTCGCTAATAAAGATTCATTATTAATATGTGGCGCCCCTACGAAACTTGCATGTCCTACAGCGAAGTTTACAATGGCATCATTTTCTGCTTGAGAATAACCCAAGTTCTTTAATGCTTGTGGTACCGATTGGTTGATAATTTTAAAGTATCCACCACCTGATAATTTTTTAAATTTCACTAAAGCAAAATCTGGTTCAACACCTGTAGTATCGCAATCCATTACTAAACCAATGGTTCCTGTTGGAGCAATTACAGTTGTTTGTGCATTTCTATAACCATATTTTTCTCCTAATTGAACTGCATCATCCCAAGCCTTGGTTGCTGCTTTCAATAAATAATCAGGAGTATATTGAGCTTTAATTCCTTGTGGTTTAATTTCAATACCTACATAAGCAGTTTCTGCATCATAAGCAGCTGCGCGGTGATTACGCATTACACGTAACATGTCTTCTTTATTTTCTTCATATTTATCGAAGGCTCCTAAGAAAGAAGCCATCTCAGCAGAAGTCTTATAGGCCACACCCGTCATAATTGCTGTGATGGAACCTGCAATACCACGTGCTTCTTCACTATCGTAAGCAATACCACTTACCATTAACATAGAACCCAAGTTAGCAAAACCTAAACCTGTCGTTCTGTAGTCGTAAGATAATTGTGCAACTTCTTTAGAAGGGAACTGCGCCATTAATATAGATACTTCTAATACAGTCTGCCATAATCTTGTAGTGTATTCAAAACCAGTTACATCAAAACTATTATCAGACTCATTGAAGAATTTACGCAAGTTGATAGAAGCAAGGTTACAAGCAGTGTTGTCCAAGAACATATATTCTGAACAAGGGTTAGATGCATTGATACGGCCACCTTTTGGACAAGTATGCCACTCGTTAATAGTAGTGTCATATTGTGTTCCAGGATCGGCACAACGCCAAGCAGCATTCGCAATTTGATCCCATACTTCACGCGCAGGGATAGATTGCATCACACGACCATCTGTTCTTGCCTTTAATTCCCAGTTGCCATTTTCAGACAATGCTTTAAAGAAGCTATTTGGAATACGCACCGAGTTATTTGAGTTTTGGCCAGACACTGTTGCGTAGGCTTCTCCTTCATAACTATTATCATAACCAGCTGCAATTAAAGCAGCTACTTTATCTTCTTCTTTTACTTTCCAGTT
>CANCRC010000136.1 GCA_947380435.1 Chitinophagaceae bacterium | reverse complement strand
TTTTTCCATCACTGCTTTTTCGTATGTAATAACTTACGCCCACTTAAATTTAGATGTGTATTTTGAACGAATACCATTTTTTGCTACTGTTAGGTCATGTTCTGTAACTAATACCTTTCTACCAATACCACGATTTACAAGTATACCTTCCTTCACCCACCTTGAAATCGTATTTGCAGTAACACCAATTAAATCAGCAGCCTGTTCTCGTGTTAGCACATTACTACTTTTTAGTAGACGCTCTTCAAGTAATTTAAACTCACTGGCAACCACATCTCTTATGGTTGATTGTAAATCCTCTTTTTGTATCAAATACATTGGTGTATTATTCATTTGAATTGTTTTAAAATTATAAAATAAGGTGACTAGCAAAAGCCAGTCACCCTTTATGTTTATGCTGCAATTTTTAAATCACTTTCAACTCCACTAGTTCGCTCAGACAATATCTTCTCAAAACGTTTTTCACTAAACTCAATACTTTCGTGGTCCACGTCAAAACCTATTACGTTTCTTCCCATTGATAAACCTACACCCACCGTACCAGTTCCAACAAAACCATCCAAAATCGTATCTCCAACACTTGAATAGGCTTGAATAAATGGAGTGTATATATCCTCACGACACGGGGCATCATGTTGAAAATTCTTATCCACCGCTTCACGTTCACTTTGGTTGTAAGTAGCAGTTTGTATCACATTGGTAATGCAACTTTCAGGTGAAGCCATATAAAAACCACCACTTTTGGTTTTTTTGATTTGGTAATCTTCGGTAGACGATTTTTTCATCACATCTTGGTAATATGGTTCCGCACCTGGCTTACAAGCAACGATAATACGTTCATAAGAATTGATAAATCTATTTGGATGTGGCGCGTATTTACTATTGTTCTTAGCCCATATGTTTACATCCAAAATAATCCAACCATCTTTTTCAAGTGCTAACTCAACCTTACTGCAAACTCCTTTATATCCATTACGGTAGGTTTCACCTAGTACCGTTACCATCACGCCACCTTTTACAAGTTTTCGTTTTTTCTCTTGGCAGAACAATACAAAATTTTCAACATACTCCTCAACTGTTTTCTCCCAACCATGGCATAAATCATCTTGGTTCTTATATTTTCTTAACCATAGATACGGATGTGAATCAATGCACAATCTGACACTCTCATCCTCAACCTCACTCATATCCATTGAGGATTGGTTATACAATTGATACCAGACCTCATTAGAAGAACCTTCCTTCATCTCCAATTGTCTTCGCTCTTGGTTGTTGACTTTGTCCTCTTTTGTTTTAAGTAAATCCCAAGCCTTGTGAATTGAAATCACACCTTCGTTTAATTTTTCAAGAACACCCGTTGCTTTTGGATTGTTGTTCTCGTTCCAATAAACAAACATCAACTTACGTAGGTTTGCAGGTTTCAAATCAAGTCCAAGTACCGCACAAGCAAGTAGGAATTTATCTTTTCCCACCTCACCAAACTCTTCCTCACTAAGTAAGTCCTTAAAACCTAACAAATCACGTTTCTTACCTTGACTGGTACCCACCAATCCAAAAAAGTGTTCCACAAGAGATGCCGTCTCAATCAACGAACGTTTAATGCACTGATTTACCTTCATACGATAATCTAATACCTCCTCGTCAGTGATATTGATTACAGTACATTCTAGTTCAGTAATACCTGCATCACCTGATACAAGATACCTTACTACACCATCTACGATGTAGTTAACATTTTTACGTTTTACTACTGTTATGGGTTGTTTCTGCCCATAAGATTTCATAGTGAACTGCATTGCCACTAAATTTCCCACTGCATATTTGTTTTCAATAAGTGGGTGAACTTTTAAAAGTTCTGTTGAGATTTTCTCAACGCTTTTTTTACCTGCCATTTCTCTTTATTTTTGAGATTATTAAATACATATTAGAATTTTCCTACACTTTTGGAATACGTCAGTTTTGGGCAAAAAAAGGGGGCTTGAAAATTGCTCTTCAAAAAACTTACCTCCCATTTCAATCCAATACTACTGCATTCCATATTGTGTTTTATAGTGTTTCCATAATTCAATGGTAGCAAATGCATCAATGTAATTTTCCTTTACTTGATGTTTAACCTCTACCACCCATTGCTGTTCTCCCTTTGATAATACAATATCAACAAGAACCCCATTTACACGTTTATCTAAAAGGGCTATATATCCAAGTGTTTCAAACATCTTCACATTGAGCAGCTCCATATTTAAACCTTGATTGCCCATTGTCTTATTAAACGAACGAGACCGGGTTCCGTCATCATCAATCCAGTATGCTTTGATTAGTTCGTATTTCGTTTTGGTTGATGGATTGGTTGATTTGGTGAAGGTGAATTCAGGTAACATATAAGACATACTACGTCTTAAACGCACCTTCAAGTATTCAATATAACTAACCAAGTCCTTTGCATTTAACTTACCATTATATCCTTCAATCGTTTCAAGTGGATTTAAGTATAAATCACGAAGACGATTTTGGTTAGATATAAACTCTTCAATCATCTCATCTCTTATCTCTTGTAACACACCCCATGAATAATTCTTAGGATTTTGGAGAAAATGTCTTGCCACCTCTGTATCCATCTTCTCAAACTCACCCGCCTCTTTGAAGATTAAAGTAGGTACCATATCCATTTTGATTGCACCTGCTTTACCAAGTAGTGCTAATACATCATCTTCAACGGCAGTGTAGCCGTAGTTAGTAATATTGGTTGGGTTGTTTAATAACATTTCTTCTAATTTTTTACAAAGGTAAGGAAATTTGGTTCAATATTCCAAATATATAGGAAATTTTATTTTTGATAGGTGCTTTATACCTAATTTTAAAACCAATACCCGTCCTGCCCCTATACCTGCCGGCAGTGCCGGGGGTATTTCCTGCCTTATAAACGCATTTGGGGTGTTTTTATTACCCGTTCAATTCCACGAACCAATACCGACTGGTTCCAGTGGCATCTAAACTTTTGTACGAACCTAAGATAACTAAAAAATAAATTTTGGGATTTTTAACCTGTAATAGGGATTTTGGTGTGAACCAAAGTATTTATTGTTTTACCATGAAGGATTTATTCCTTAAAGGATTTTCCATATCCTCTTGGTACTAATAATACTTACCAAATGAAAAACAATCACTACCCCACTTACCATCAAATCCTAACCATTAACAAAGAAGGTAACTACGAATATATAAGAACAGGTGCTACACTCAATAATCAATATTACCTATCACTACCCGTTATATTGGGATTATACGATACCAGTGACCCAACACTACGTAAGTATCTAAAAAAATATGGTACCAGCACCGATAGTTTCCTTGCAGATAGCAGGTTGTTTATACAGGAAGAATTTTTAAAATTCCATAAGTTCCATTTAAGACCCAGTAACAAAAGTTCTTACCATCCCTATCAAAAACAAAATATCGTTGGTGCTAAAATACCTTACATCATTACCACTAAATCCTCTACCAGTCAACAACAACTTATTAGTAATAGCAGTTGCAACAGACAACTCATATTAAAAGAATTAAAACAAATTGATTGGGATTTATTCATCACCATCCAAACCAGCAGTAAAACCACACAGGACTATTGGGATATGACTATGTTAAGGTTTATTGATTTAATGGGTGCTCACGTAGAAAATGATGGTGTTATGGCAGCATACTCAACTGAATATAATTTTGAACCAGTTGACGAAAGAATATTAAAATATAAATCCAACCACAGACATATTCATATCCTCTTGAATAGAAATAAAGAAATCATACATCTTGAAACCATTAAAGAACTCATGACTATTTCAATGAATAAAGGAAAACTAAATCCAACAGAATACCACGTATCGGTATATGATAAGACAATGTGGGCTACTAATTATATTCTAAAACAATATAGTATTACAAAAAGTAATTTTTCAATTGTAGTACCAAGTAAAGAATTACTTAATGGGCATACCAATGTCTCTTGATAAACTATGACTTTGCAATCATCCTTAGTTGAAATATTTTGTTTAGCCAGATACCTAACCCCCATACTAACATTATCCTCCAACCATTTTTAACGACTATCGTTTGTCTTCTCCGCTATGTTTCCTTATTATCCCAAAGGTGCAGATACTCCTACGAATTAAAGTGGTTCTTGTTGCTCAACTGAGTTGCTCCCCACCTGATATATCCTTTTTCTGTCGGTTATGTCGTTGTTAAAATTTACGAAATTTTACCCGTAATAAAAAATCCTGATGAAAGTTTTTTGAATAAATTTCTAAAATTTCTTTGTCGTGAATAACTGGTTGGTTACAAATACTAGCACTAAGTCCTAAATGCTAGTTGCTGCTACTCTAATCAATAATTTTACTAGTAATTGCTAATATTTCTTTACTGTGGAAATATGATACTCTTCGTGAAGTAACCACCATTTAATTTCAAAATAAGACGACTGGTTGAACTTTCTAATCAAGTGTGAAGGTATTTATCATTAAAGATATATCAATGAAATTAAGAACTCTAATTGAAGAAAAACCCAAAAGAAAATTGAAGATGATTGTTACCGAAACCCAGTTCCGTAGACTTGCAGAAAACGTCATCCAACTCCAAGAACAAAAACAAATAAAAAACACTTACCTAATAAAAAGTACCAACAATGAGAAGAAGAAATAACAAAACAAGGTACCAAGATAAGGTAGTGTTTGTATTGGATGCCAACTCTCAAAACAGAAATACCCGAAATACGAAGGACACCTATGACTACGTCCATAATATGTTGGAAATAATGCTCCGTAAAAACAATGTTTCCACCGATACTGTATTCATGGGCGGTTCCAAACATGATTTATGTATGTGGTTGAGTGGAATACTAGAATTTTATACTTTTTCAACAATTGAGGTTGAAGACAACACCTATTCATATTCAAAAGACAAAGATTTTATGTTGCCAAAGAACTTTCTTTAAATGCACAACGCCCAAGTCCAAAAATATTTACTGGCAATCTGTATTCTTTTAATAACAGTTGCCAGTATTTTTTTGTTATCACTTTCTTCAAATTTTAAAGAAGTTAAAAACCTCTAGAAAAGCATTAAAATTTAATAATTACGCAAATTTCAAACGTTCGTTTAAAATTCGCTTCAACCAGTTCATTACCTTAGCTAAAACCTATTAAAATGGAAAAATACATCGGCTATGTAAGAACTAGTACTGGT
>CANCRC010000135.1 GCA_947380435.1 Chitinophagaceae bacterium | reverse complement strand
ATTTCTTAACGCTATGGCTCAAGGCTCAGGAGTGAAATACAATATTCACTGATGAACTTTTTAATTTATATCTGCGCGAAAGAGAATTAATACTATTTCGAACGAACTTTGAGCGCAGCGATAGAGAGTGAGAAATAGGTATTTATTCTCTTGAAAGCGCAGAAGTGAAATATAATATTACAGATGAACCCTTCTAATTACAAACCGACCATGTCTTTAGGAATCACCCATGCATCAAACTCTTCAGGGGTTACATAGCCTAATTTAACGGCCATTTCTTTTAAGGTAGTACCTTCTTTATGTGCTTTCTGTGCAATTTCAGCGGCTTTGTAATAACCAATTTTAGTATTCAGTGCAGTGACTAACATTAAACTATTGTTTACATGCTTGTTAATGTTGGCTTCAATAGGTGCTAAGCCTACAGCGCATTTTTCATTAAAGCTAACGCAACCATCACCTATTAAACGCGCACTGTGTAAGAAATTATAAATCATCACTGGTTTGAAAACATTTAATTCAAAATGTCCCATAGAACCACCAATATTAATAGCTACATCATTGCCCATTACTTGAGCAGCAATCATAGTTAATGCTTCAGATTGAGTAGGGTTTACTTTGCCTGGCATGATAGAAGAACCTGGCTCATTGTCTGGAATAAAAATTTCTCCAATACCGCTGCGTGGTCCTGAAGATAACATACGCACATCGTTCGCAATTTTCATTAAACTTACTGCCACTGTTTTTAAAGCACCATGTGATTCCACAATAGCATCGTGCGCAGCCAATGCTTCAAATTTATTTTCTGCAGTAATAAAAGGAAGGCCAGTTAACTTTGCAATATGTTTGGCTACATTTACTGAATAATCTTTAGGTGTATTAATACCTGTTCCAACTGCAGTACCACCTAAGGCTAATTCACTTAAATGTGCTAATGTATTATGAATAGCTTTTAAGCCATGGCTTAATTGACTTACATAGCCAGATATTTCTTGGCCTAATGTTAAAGGGGTAGCATCCATAAAATGGGTACGACCTATTTTAACAATATGCATAAAATCCTTACTTTTCGCTTCTAATGTATTTTTTAAAGCAGTGATACCAGGAATAGTGGTACCTGTTAAAATTTGATAGGCTGCAATATGCATAGCCGTTGGGAAAGTATCGTTAGAAGATTGTGACTTGTTTACATCGTCGTTAGGGTGTAAAAACTTTTCTTTGTCGCTTAAGTTTCCACCTTTCAATACATGTGCACGGTAAGCAATGACTTCATTTAAATTCATATTGCTCTGTGTGCCACTTCCTGTTTGCCAAACCACTAGAGGGAATTGGTCGTCTAATTTGCCTGCAATAATTTCATCACAAACTTGTCCAATTAAATCCGATTTTTCTTTAGGTAAAACACCTGCATCAAAATTAGTAAGTGCAGCTGCTTTTTTTAAATAGGCGAATGCTTTAATAATTTCTTTAGGCATTCTATTAATATCCTGTGCAATTTTAAAATTGTCAATACTTCTTTGTGTTTGAGCACCCCAATAAACATTAGCAGGTACTTTCACTTCACCCATCGTGTCTTTCTCAATTCTGTATTCCATAATGTTATTTTTTCTAACGCAAAGGTACTAAACTGCACATAAATTAATAAGTAAATAGGAGAAATTAATTCCCTTTGAATTCAGGCTTTCTTTTCTCTATAAAAGCGGTTATACCTTCTTTAGCGTCATGGGTGGTAAAGCATTCGCCAAATAATTTAGCTTCCACATCATAGCCATTCTCTGCTTCGTTCCAAGCAGCATTCACGGCTTTAATGGAATTAGCCACAGACTTAGGTGCTTTTTCATGCACTACTCTTAAGATAGAGAAGGCTTTATCTAATAATTCTGTTTGAGGTACTACATAGTTCACCAATCCATAATTCATGGCTTGGGTAGCATTGATTGTTTTACCTGTAATCACTAATTCCATAGCCCTGCCTTTGCCCACTCTTTGAGTTAATCTTTGTGAGCCGCCATATCCTACCATAATACCTAGGTTTACTTCTGGTTGTCCAAAGACAGCACTTTCAGAAGCAATAATAAAATGACATGCCATGGCTAATTCACAACCACCGCCAAGTGCAAATCCATTCACACAAGCAATGACTGGTTTTGGAGAATGTTCTATTTTAAAAAATACATCTTGTCCTCTTTTGGCAAGTGCAGTAGCATCTTCTTTTGATAAGGATTCAAATTCTTTCACATCGGCACCTGCTACAAAACTTTTTAATCCTGCACCCGTTATCACTACACTTTTAATTTCTGGAAATTTATATACTCTGTCCATGACTGCATCTAAGTCTTTCATCACTTGCTGATTCAATGCGTTTAATTTGTCGGGACGATTAATGGTAATGATCAAAGTATGATCTTCCATTTTTGTAAACAAAGTTTGGAATGATGACATATAGTTGCAATTTATAAATTAAAAAAGCAGATTACTTATGATTTGCGGCGACCCAATCTTTTATATAGCTAGCAATATCGGCAGTATTGGTGCCAGGAGCAAATAAAGTACCAATACCCATGTCTCTTAATTTGATACTGTCTTGTTCAGGAATAATACCACCTCCCGTTAATAAAACATTGGTTAAACCTTTTTCTTGCATGAGTTGATACACTTTTGGAAACACGGTCATATGTGCGCCAGATAATATACTAATGCCAATGGCGTCTACATCTTCTTGTAAGGCAGCTTGTACTACCATCTCAGGGCTTTGACGAAGACCAGTATATATTACTTCCATGCCTGCATCACGCAGGGCAGTGGCAATTATTTTTGCACCACGATCATGGCCGTCCAATCCAACTTTAGCTACTAATACTCTTATGGGTTTCATTACTATTAAGTTACATTATTTTCCTGAAATCAATCGCAAACTATGTTCAATTCTTGCGTTCGTATCAGAAAGTTCAATTGATTCAATGATGTCAAATACCCCGGGTCCAAATTTACCACCTACTAACATAATTCTAAGTGGTAGTAATAAGTCACCTGGTTTTATTTCATGGGCTATTGCTAATTCTTTAAAACTCGCTTCAAGGCTTGCTGCAGGCAATGTTTTAACACCTTCTGCAATTTGTTTAGCATAAAGTTTTACTAATGCATCGAAAAAGCGCTGCTTCTTTTCTTCCCATTTAGGCAGGATAGCTGCTGTGTCAATAGTGGTGGGTGCTGCAAAAAAGAAATGACTTTGCGCTATAAAGTCTGCTAATAAATGACAACGGTCTTTTACCAGCCCAATAACTTTTACTAAATAAGGCGCTTCATGTACTTCAATTTTTGCAGCCTCTAAAAAGGGTTGAAGTAATGTAGCCAATACTTTATTGTCTGTTCTTTTTATCCATTCTTGGTTGAACCATTTTGCTTTTTCATAATCAAACTTAGCGCCCCCTTTATGTACTCTTTCAATATCAAAACTTGCAATTAATTCATCCAAGCTAAATATTTCTTTATCTGTTCCATCATTCCAACCTAATAGGGCTAAAAAATTTATAAAGGCTTCAGGTAAAAATCCTTTTTCTTTAAAACCAATAGTGGTTTCTTTAGTATTTGGGTCGCTCCAATCCATTGCAAATACTGGAAAGCCTAAACGCTCTCCATC
The DNA here is from genome assembly GCA_947380435.1 of Chitinophagaceae bacterium. Classification (GTDB taxonomy): domain Bacteria; phylum Bacteroidota; class Bacteroidia; order Chitinophagales; family Chitinophagaceae; genus Sediminibacterium. The sequence continues at coordinate 1,688 of CANCRC010000135.1, read as the reverse complement.
ACGCTTGCTTAATTTACCACTACCTTCTGGTTTTAATATTAATGGTAAATGCGCCCACTTAGGCATTTTATCTAGTCCAAATAAGTATTTCCATAATAATATATGTACCGGTGCACTGGGTAGCCACTCCTCACCTCTAAAAGCATGTGTAATTTTCATTAAGTAATCATCCACTACTACCGCTAAATGATAAGTGGGCATGCCATCTGCTTTTAATAAAACTTTATCATCCACAGTGCTCACCTCAAAACGTACTTCTCCTCTAATCATATCTGTAAAAACCACTTCTTCTTCATCGGGTACTTTAATGCGAATAACATGCGGTGTGCCTTTTTTCAATAATTCAGTCACTTCATTTTCGCTTAATGAAATGGAGTTTTTCATTTCCATTCTATGTGCACGACTGTATTGAAAATTAGGAACCTGTTTTCTTTTTTCTTCTAAATCTTCAGGGGTATCAAAGGCGTAATAAGCAAAACCTTTTTCAATTAAAATTTGTGCATATTGAGTATAAGTAGCCTTTCTTTCACTTTGTCTATAAGGTCCATAAGCACCACCGTGCACTGTGCTTTCGTCTGGGATAAGTCCACACCAGTTCAGTGTGTCTATGATATACTGTTCTGCGCCGGGCACAAAACGAGATTGATCGGTGTCTTCTATTCTTAAAATAAATTCCCCGCCATGATGCTTTGCAAATAAATAATTAAATAAAACCGTCCTTACCCCACCCAAGTGGAGGCCTCCTGTGGGGGAGGGTGCAAACCTTACTCTAACCTTTGAATCCATGCTCTTTTTTATTTATACAAAGATAATATTCAAATGGGCAAAAGAACTATTTATCTTTGGGTATGTATTTAGTAAAAACACCTTTTTGGCTGAGGGCCTTTTACCCCTCTTGTACTTGGAAAATGCCCGGTACTGAAAAGGTTATTTATTTAAGTTTTGATGATGGTCCGCATGTTGATGCCACCCCTTTTGTTTTAGCGGAATTAAAAAAGTATAATGCCAAGGCTAGCTTTTTTTGCATTGGTAAAAATGTAGCAGCCCATCAGAATTTGTATGCACAAATTATACAGGAAGGACATGCAGTGGGCAATCATACCTATGATCATATAAATGGATGGAAAACAGATGTAAATAATTATATAGAAAACATAAAAATGGCGGGAGCCTTGATTCAATCTAATTTATTTCGTCCACCTTATGGAAGAATAACTCGATCACAGATACATAAAATAAAAGCAGATAAAACTTTGCCACAAGAAATTATTATGTGGGATGTTTTAAGTGGAGATTTTGATATAAACTTATCGCCCGAAGCTTGCACTAAAAACGTCATTAAAAATACAAGCGCGGGATCTATTATTGTTTTTCATGATAGCGCTAAGGCCTTTGAAAGATTAAAAGTAGCACTGCCTGCTATGCTTGCTCATTTTAGTTCATTGGGTTATTCTTTTAAAGCAATTGCTTCTAAATAATAAAGAAAAAAAACAATAAAGCATTTAAGCAAAAAAAAGGCCAAGGTAGAAACCTCAGCCGGTATAATCCGTACCCTATAAAAAACAAAGTTTGTTGTCTGTACTAATAAGACCATTGTTGTCTACATAGCTAAAACGATATATTATAGGGTTTATTATGTAATGAGTAAAAAATAGTGTTTTTTTGTAGTCCAAGTAACCCTTTTGAGT
>CANCRC010000134.1 GCA_947380435.1 Chitinophagaceae bacterium | reverse complement strand
GGGGTTCACAAATTTAAGGGGAAATTTTAAAAATAAACTGTTTAATAATTGCTAAAATTTCTATAAACAAGCCTTCTCAGGCCTAGGGAATCTTGTGAATTATGTTTAGGTTTGTAGTATGCATAGTTTTAAAGAATTATCAGAAAAATTTAACAAGGCATTCGAGGCCGAACACTTTCCTACAGCGCCTGCTAGTTTATACGAACCAGGTAATTATTTCTTAAGTATAGGTGGTAAAAGAATAAGACCTGTGATGTGTTTATTAGGCAATGAACTATTTAGTGATATTCACCCCGATGCTTATCAATTAGCCAATGCAGTAGAGCTATTCCATAATTTTACTTTAGTACATGACGACATGATGGATGAAGCTTCTTTAAGAAGAGGTAAAACCACCGTGCATGTTAAATACGACGAGAGCACTGCCTTATTAGTTGGAGATGTAATGCTTATAAGAGCTTATGAATACATACAGCATATTCAACCACAATATTTACCTAAAATTTTACAACTATTTAATAGAACGGCTAAAGAAGTTTGTGAAGGACAGCAACTAGATATGGATTTCTCCAAAATGGAAAATGTAAGTATGGACAATTACATACATATGATTACACTTAAAACTTCTGTGCTATTAGCAGCTAGTTTAGAAATGGGAGCCATATTGGGAGGAGCAAGTGTAAATAATTGCCAGCATTTATATGAGTTTGGAAAAAAAATAGGTATTGCTTTTCAAGTGCAAGACGATTATTTAGATGCTTTTGGTGATGCTGCTATTTTTGGTAAAGAACCAGGAGGTGATATTAAGCAGAATAAAAAAACATTTTTATTAATACATGCTCTAGAAGTAGCCAATGCAACTCAGAAAAAAGAATTAAATGATTTACTAAGTTCTAATGCAGCTGATAAAGTAGAAAAAGTATTAGCCATTTTTAAATCTTGTGGAGTAGATGCATGGGCAGAAGCCTCCAAGGCAAAATATATGCAAGAAGCTTTTGAACACTTAGAAGCTATCGCAGTAGTCTCTGATCGAAAAAAGCCATTAATAGAATTGGCGAATTACCTAATGAATAGAAATCAATAACCCCTCTCTCATGATGAATTTATTTAGGAAGAAATCGATAGAAAAAATTGTCAAAGATACAGAAGCGGGATTAAGTGATGGTCATAGCGCCAGCGGATTAAAAAGAGTTTTAGGCGTAAAAGATTTAACCTTCATGGGTATTGCAGCCGTAGTGGGTGCAGGTATTTTTTCAACTATTGGTACAGCGGCTTATCATGGAGGGCCAGGAATTTCCTTACTATTTGTTGTAACAGCCATTACTTGTGGCTTTAGTGCTTTATGTTATGCTGAATTTGCAAGTAGGGTACCTATTGCGGGTAGTGCCTATACTTATGCTTATGTAACTTTTGGAGAATTAATTGCCTGGATTATTGGTTGGGCTTTAATATTAGAATATGCTATTGGCAATATTGTGGTGGCCATTAGTTGGAGCGGTTATTTTGTGAACTTACTAGAAGGCTTCCATATCCATTTACCAGGGTGGTTGTCTACAAACTATGAACAAGCTTATCAGGGTTATGATGAAGCCGTAAAACATTTAGCAGCAGGAGGCACCAAAGAAACCTTTAGTAAAATAGCACGTATTGGATATGATGCAATTAATAATGCGCCTAGTATAGGTTCTTGGAAAATGATATTAAATATACCCGCCTTTATTATTGTATTTCTTATTACTATACTTGCCTATATTGGAATTAAAGAAAGTAAGAAGAGTACTAATTTTATGGTCATCTTTAAAATCATTGTCATTGTCTTTGTTATTATTTTAGGTTTCTATTATGTAGACACTAAAAACTGGGATCCCTTTTTACCCAATGGGTTTAAAGGAGTACTAGCGGGTGTATCGGCTGTGTTTTATGCATACATTGGTTTCGATGCCATTTCAACTACAGCAGAAGAATGTAAAAACCCACAGCGTGATTTACCTAGGGGAATGATTTATTCATTAATTATTTGTACTGTTTTATATATTTTGATTGCCTTAGTATTAACAGGTATGGTGAATTATACGCAGCTAAAAGTAGACGACCCCTTGGCCTTTGTATTTGATCAATTAGGGCTTCATAAAATTGGCTATATTATTTCTATTAGTGCAGTGGTAGCTACTACCAGTGTATTACTAGTTTTCCAATTAGGACAACCAAGAATTTGGATGAGTATGAGTAGAGATGGGTTACTTCCTAAAAAATTCTCTAAAGTGCATCCTAAATTTGGTACACCTGCCTTTGCCACTATTGTAACAGGATTTTTTGTAGGTATACCTTCTTTATTTATGTCTATTAGTAGAATGACCGATTTAACTAGTATTGGAACCTTATTTGCCTTTGTACTTGTTTGCTTTGGTGTACTAGTACTTCCTAAACTTCCACCCAATACAGTGAAGCAGGCTTTTCGTTTACCTTATATTAATGGGAAATTCATCATACCAGCATTAGCAGCTATATTTATTTATTTAGCAAAGGATAGAATAGTTAATGCTATTTCAACGGGTGCTAGCGAGGGGTATCAGGAAGTTTTATTTTTAGTGTTTATTGCCATTTTAGCGGTGGTGGCTGTATTAAGTTTTTTAAGAAGCTACTCCATAATACCTATTATTGGGGCTTTATGCTGTTTATATTTAATGATTGAAATTCCGCCAGTAAGCTGGGTTTGGTTTTTTATATGGATGTGTTTAGGACTCGTTTTATATTCTTTCTATGGACGTAGAAATAGTTTATTATCCAAAGAGCCTGTATAATTTAATATTAGTATGAAGTATCAGGTAGGTGATGAAATTTTAGTATTACATAGTAATGAAGAAGGGCATATTATTGAAATTATGAATGAGGAGATGGTCATGATTGAAGTAAGAGGTGTGAAGTTCCCTGCCTATATGGATCAAATAGACTTTCCATATTTTAAAAGGTTTACGCAAAAGAAACTCTTTCCTGAAAAAGCAGCCCCCCAAAAAATTTATCTAGATCAAATTCCAAAAGAAAAAATAAAGGCAAGCGAATCTAAAATGGAAGACGGTGTTTGGATACATATTGTGCCCAAATTCAGTTTGGACGATTTTAATGATGAAGTAGTGGAAAGTTTAAAAATATATTTATCCAATCATACAAGGGTGGGCTATAAATTTGTTTATGAACAATTATTTTTAGGAGAAGTTGGCTTTTCGATAGAATCTATCATTCATCCCTTTACCGATTTTTACATACATGATATACAATTTGCAGCAGTTAATGATTCACCTGGTTTTGCTTTCGATTTTTCTTTAATGGAACCTCATAAAAAGAAGGCCGATCATTTTGAGACCCATTTAAAAATTAAGCCCAAACAGTTATTTCAAAAAATTGAAACACTGAAAGAAAATAACGAGGCTGCTATAACTTATTTATTATTTGAAACCTATCCCGATAAAGCAGAAGACAACCATATTCAAATGGATATTTTAAGATCGGCTGGTTTTAAAGTGTATGACGCTACAAAAATCAAACAAAATTTACCTTCTGCTAGAACAGTCATTGACTTGCATATTGATAAGTTAATGGATAGGTATGACCACTTATCTAATTTTGAAATACTTACTATTCAATTAACCGAGTTTGAAAAATGGTTCGACCTTGCCCAGTTACATCATTTACCATCACTAACTATTATACATGGAGTGGGTACAGGTAAATTAAAGGGTGAAATACATGATTTATTAAAGGTGAAGAAGGGAGTGAAGAACTTCATCAACCAATACTCCGATTTTTATGGCTATGGCGCCACAGAAGTGTTTTTTGAGTACTAATATCTCGTCAAATTTTAATTACTTACCTTTGCCTTACTACAAACCCGAGCTATCGTGGCAAGCAATTGCCAAGGAAAGTCCGGACAGCATAGGGTAACCCACCGGTGAATAGCCGGCGTTTCGAGCAATCGGGACAGAGAAAGTGCCACAGAAAATAACTACCTCGCAAGAGGAAAAGGTGAAAACGTGCGGTAAGAGCGCACGGATAAGACAAGTAATTGTTTTATAGGGTAAACCTTGGGTGCTGTAATGCCACGTAAAGGAGCGCTTAAGAACGACTCGTTCAAGTTCCAGGGTAGGCAGCAAGACTCCACCAGCAATGTTGGGGCTAGATAAATGATAGTTTAGAAACAGAATCCGGCTTATGAGGCTTGTAGTATTTTTTAAAATTAGTTTTCATTCTTTATAAGATTGAAACATAAACTTGATCATACATGACTATAGAACAGATAAAGCGTATGAAGGACCAAGTAAGTGTCCTAAGGAGGTTTCTTTGACGTCGATAACAGATTATACAAAGTAGCGACCGACAAACAATTGTCTCTGTCTCCAGGTTTCTGGGATGACAACACGCGTGCTACAAGTACCATGAAGGAAATTAAGGTGAATGAGTATTGGATACATATGTATCAAAATGTAGAATCCCATTTAGAAGATTTTGTAGTGCTATTTGATTTTTGGAAAGCAGGCGATGCTACTGAAGAAGAAACGCAGGAAGCTTTTCAAAAAGCAACCATCTTTATTGAAGAAGCAGAATTCAAGAGCACATTAAATAAACCCGAGGACGAACTCCCCGCTATTTTACAAATTAATCCAGGTGCTGGTGGAACTGAAAGTCAGGACTGGGCAGAGATGTTACTTCGTATGTATACCATGTATGGAGAGAAGCAAGGTTGGACTGTAAGCTCCATTGATTATCAAGAAGGAGATGGGGCAGGTATTAAATCGGCTACTTTACAATTTGATGGACCCTTTGCTTACGGATTTTTAAAAGCAGAATCGGGCGTACACCGTTTAGTAAGAATTTCACCATTTGATAGTAATGCAAGAAGACATACTTCTTTCGCCTCTGTGTATGTATATCCTTTAATAGACGATACCATTGAGATTGTAGTGAACCCCGCCGATATTGAATGGGAATTTTATAGAAGTGGTGGTAAAGGTGGACAGAACGTAAACAAAGTAGAAACAGCGGTAAGATTAAGACATGCTTCAGGTATTATTGTAGAATGTCAACAATCAAGAACGCAGGGCGAGAATAGAGAGATAGCCATGAAGATGTTAAAGAGTAGATTGTATGAAGAAGAAATGCGTAAAAAACAAGAAGCTTTAAATGCATCTAATGCCAATAAGAAAAAAATAGAGTGGGGCAGTCAAATAAGATCTTATGTTTTTCATCCTTACAAAATGATTAAGGATCACCGCACCGATTTTGAAGTAGGTAATATTGGCCCCGTCATGGATGGGGAAATAGATGGCTTTATTAAAGCTTTTTTAATGATGGAAGCTTCATAAGTTCAT
>CANCRC010000133.1 GCA_947380435.1 Chitinophagaceae bacterium | reverse complement strand
CCTTCTTTATTCCACTTAGACCCCTTTATATTAAAGAGTACTTTTACGGTGTCTCCTAGGTTGAAGCGGTCAGGCATGGTTGTACGGTCCTGAACACATTGGAATTTAACGTAATTTGTTATTGTTTTACCGTTAATATCATCGGTTTTTTCAACAACAAATTCCCTTGTTTTGAAGGTCTCTTTTCTCTGAATGATTTCGTATTTAGCAATTAATTTGCCGGTTAATTCGTAGCTCATAGTTATGATTATATAGGTAAAGGTAGTATTTAAAGGCCAAATCTAAATACCTGCCCCCAAATGCAAATAAGTATTAGTTTTTTAAGAAAAAAAATACTTTAAAAAATAAGTGGATAACTAAGCATTTTTAAGAAAAAGGATATATCTTGAACGCCTGATTAGGGGTTAAGAAACATGGGGTTTGTAGGGTTTTGGGGACATGTAAAAAAAACCAAACAAAAAAGTTTTTTTTTCAACAATAAGTCGTCATATTCGCATTCCGGTTAACAATTCCTTAATCCAGGTTTGAAGATCAAAACGTACCTTTTTTTAATTATACAAAGAGCAAGAAAGTAAGATGGCTAAGAGCGCAGATTTAATTTGGAGTAATTGCTTAAAAATTATTAAGGATATTGTCGAATGGCAACATTTTAAAACATGGTTCGAGCCAATTCAACCGGTTGATTTAAAAGACAACGTTTTACTGATTCAAGTTCCCAGCCAATTTTTCTACGAATACATCGAGGAGCACTATGTTAACTTATTAGCAAAGACTTTAAAACGTGAACTTGGCAAAGAAGCTAGACTTGAGTATCGTATCATGGTCGATAGCGGAAACAACAAGAAAGGTTCAATGGATGTTCCTGCTAGCGGTATGAAAACTTACAATAACAACGAGATGAACTTCCCGTTGGTGATTGACAACCCTGTGAAAAATCCGTTTGTGATTCCTGGGTTGAAGAAAATGCAAATTGACCCTCAATTAAACCATAATTATACATTTGAATCCTTTATTGAAGGGGATTGCAATAGGGTAGCGCGCCGAGCTGGTAAAACAGTGGCTGAGAAGCCAGGAGCCAATTCCTTTAATCCTTTGGTTATTTATGGAGGAGTAGGTTTAGGTAAAACACATTTAGCCCAAGCAATAGGAAATGACGTAAAACGCATTCACCCGAATAAGGTGGTTTTATACGTGAGTTCTGAAAAGTTCATTAATCAGTTCCAGGATCATAGTCGCAATAATGCCATTAATGACTTTATTCATTTTTATCAATTAATAGATGTCTTAATTATAGATGATGTTCAGTTCTTCAACAGAGCTGAAAAATCTCAAGATGCCTTTTTTGCCATCTTCAACCATTTACACCAAAGCGGTAAACAATTGGTTTTAACTTCTGATAAAGCCCCTAAGGATTTAGAAGGTTTACAAGAGCGTTTATTAAGTCGTTTCCGTTGGGGATTGAGTGCCGATATTCAAGTACCAGATTACGATACCCGTATTGAAATTTTGGAAAAGAAAATGAAGGCCGATGGTTTAGATATGCCAAAAGAAGTAGTGAAGTATGTGGCCTACAATATTAACACGAATGTGAGAGAATTAGAAGGTGCTTTAATATCCTTATTAGCACAGTCTTCTTTGAATAAAAAAGAAATTGATGTTGAATTAGCGAAGAAGGTATTACGCAACTTTGTGAAAACAAGTAGTAAAGAAATTACTATCGACGCTATTCAAAAAATGGTTTGTGAATTCTTTGAAGTACCTTATGATAAATTGTTACAAAAAACACGTAAGCGTGAAATTGTACAAGCGCGTCAAATTACCATGTACTTAGCAAAGGCATTCACAAAGAATTCTTTGAAAACAATTGGAGAGCATTTTGGAGGACGAGATCATACGACGGTTATACATTCTTGCCAAACGGTGAAGGACTTAATGGATACCGACTCTATGTTCAGAGAGAACGTGATGGAGCTTACTCAAAAAGTGCAGTTAGCGGCTATGTAAGAAGCCCTTTGACCACTACAAATTATTAAATAACTATATTCTGGTCCGGAACGAACTTTATTTGAGTTTATTCCGGACTTTTTTTAGGTATTTAAGGCCAAGCTGCTTATTTTTGCAGCCCTCGAAAGAGGTTTTGGAGGAGAGGTGGATGAGTGGCTGAAATCAGTAGTTTGCTAAACTGCCGTACGGGTTAAACTGTACCAAGGGTTCGAATCCCTTCCTCTCCGCTCTCATTTAGTTCTTGGATTAGATATAAAGTAGTAGAATACACCGGAAACAATATTTACTAGGTAACTAGTAATAGGAACGGGAAGTAGCGCAGTCCGGTAGCGTACCTGGTTTGGGACCAGGTGGTCGCAGGTTCGAATCCTGTCTTCCCGACACAATCACAGAGGAAATCCTTTATTAGTAAGGGTTTCCTCTTTTTTTTAGTAGTATTTTAGTAAGTTTTTGAATTCTCAATCCCCATTACTTCCCAAAAATGGGTATGAAACTCTCGTATTATTATTGATTTTAAAGATTTGTACTATATTAGAGGTATGAAAAAGATACTTACAAATCAGTTATGGAAATCCCTTATTGGTATAGGTGGAATACTATTAGTTAGTTTGTTATTTCGTTTTATTGAAAACCAAACAATCAAAACCTTTATTGGGATGGGTGGTTTCTTACTTATTTTCATTTCATTAAGAAAAATCAAATCTCAACAGAATGAGAAAAATACTATCTAATCCATATGGAAGGGATTTTATTAGAGTTGGTTTATTCTTTATTTTAATGATTTCAGTTAAATACCTATATAAACCATTAGACAATAGTTTTGTTGATGGGTGTATTCAAGGTTCTATTGTTGGTTTTATAGTATTATTGATTAGGTTTTATATCAAGAAACCCAAAACAGAAATATAAATGATGAGAAATATAAAATTTTTGGATTTATATTCTTTGGTTTTAGTTTGATTTTTATTTATAAATCAAAATCAAAGTCCTTGTCATTATAAGTTATGGAAAATATCTATAATGTTTTAAGAACATAGTTAGAAACCTAATAACTTATCTACGATATACTTTATTAAAAAAATGAAAAAATCTAATCCAATAGAAAATATTGGGATTAGTAGAAATAACCAAATTGGGTGTTTGTATTTTATAGTAATTCCATTTGTAATGTTTTTTAACATCAAAAATATCTTGTCTCTATAATACCACAAGATTAAAGTGTCTAAAAACAAATACCAACTCAATCTCCAAACAAAACTTGATTGTTGGATATAAGTAATATCAATAACTAATATGTTTAGGAAAATTGGTATTGAAATGAAAATACCAATTATTAAAGTTCTATTATATAAAATCAACAACCCTGAAATTATTTGAGATATACCTATAAAGAACTTAAAAGGTTGATGGTCGAAAAAAAACCAAGACAACCTATACAATCCTACTTCTTTTAATGGTAATGACAATTCTTGTTGTGAAACACCAAATTGATTTCCACTAATTTTACCATATCCATAGTTTAATAAAGTCCAAGATAGAAGAACACGAGATGATAAAATAAGTATATCAATTAAATTGTTCTTGTCTAACCTCATAACAAATATTTAACCCAATTTACATCAACTCATCAAAACTTTGGTATATATCCTTAATTTCTTCACGGGAAATACCCAAGTATCTTCGGGTTATGGATGTTGAACTATGATTTAGGATTGATGATAATTTGATTAGGTATTCATCACTATGTCCGTTATTCTCCCAAATGAACCTTGACCCTGATTTTCTTAAACTATGGGTTGAAATGTTCTTATTCTTGATTTTCTCTGTTTTACCACCTTCTTTCAATAAAAGGTTGGTATGTTGTAATGTGTATTGGAATAATAATTCTTCTTTGTAGGGTGTTTTAAGTTCGTTATAAGTGTTTTCTATACTCTCACGAAGGGTTTTACCAATTGTAATCTCTCTTCGTTTCCCTGTCTTCTTTTCGTTTAATACAAGGGTGTCTTTACCTATTACATCCACCCATTTAATTCTACTTAAATCACTATATCTTAAAAGGGTCTTCACACCGAATTCTATAAGAAGACACATTCTATAATTCCCTTCCTTTCTAAAATACCTTGTTAGTCGTAGTATTTCATCTGTGGTTAAATAATCACTTGTCTTGAATGTTGAAGTAGTCATTTTGTATCGGTTTTAACGATACAAATATATTCATTATTATATCAATATTCTCAAAAACGAATATATTTTTTCAATTAAAATCATAACTAATTGATTTTCAATACTACATTCAATAATAATATAAACGAATATTTGGTTAAGGTCTAATATTCTCCATTTTCTATGACTTGTGATAAAAGAAGATTACAGAACCACCCCCAATTTAAATATGTTCCTGTAATTGTAATTTCTTCTTCCTCATCCATATGTAGGTCAATTAGAACTTTTCTTATTGTTTGAGGATTTACACATAATTTATGGTTGTGTTCCTTGAATACCTCTTTCAGGTCTATATAATGACTATTTAATTCCATTTCTATTTTTGTTAATTAGGATAAAATCTTTAGGGTTTATTTTCTTGTCTTGTATCAAATTTCTTAATCTCTCTATAAGACGGACAAATTGTTCCTCTCTTAATATTACTTTCATAATCTATGGTTTAAGTTTATATAATTGACCCATAAAACGGGGTCTTTGGAATTGGTTATTGAAAATCTCTTCAATGGTAGTTTCACCAAGTTTTCTCAATATGGGACTATTGAAATCCACTTCGGTTCGGTAATCAATATTTGAAACCAACAATTCAGGAGTGTATTTTCCAATATAGTTGATTGAAAAGGAAATTTTCGGGTCAATCATCTTGATACGGAATGTAAGTTGTTTTAATAACCTGATGTCTAAATTGTCAATTTCACTATATACCAAGTAGTTAAGTGAAAAGGTGGGGTAGTCATTAAACTCCTTATCAAACACACTAATAGTTCTAACCCCACCTACGAAATTCTCATTCCAAAATTTTCTATTTGATATACTACCTAATGAACTCATCCCGTTGGTTAGTTTTCGGGATATGTCCTGTAGTTTCTCCATTGTAAATGTATGGTAGTTCTCTCTTGTCGGGAGAATTTGAAGAGTAAGTGAGTATAGGTATTTACCTAAAATGGTAGAATTCTGTTTCTCAAACCTATCAACAATCATATCCCTTATGTGGTTCTTATCAATCAAGTCGTATTGGGTGGTTTCATTTCCTAATGAATAATACACCTCTATTTTTTCTAATGTTTCCATATCAATAAATATCAGGAAAACCACAAAAGAGTATATTAGTGAGTAAATTGATTTTAATAAAACCTCCTTATTTCA
>CANCRC010000132.1 GCA_947380435.1 Chitinophagaceae bacterium | reverse complement strand
ACTTCTTTTTCAGCAGCCTTGCTGGCTTTTACTTTTACTGCTGCATCAGCTGCTTTCACATCATCTTCAGCTGCTTTCGCTGCAGGCTTAGCTAGTTCAGGTTCAGCCACTACAGGCTTTTTCGCCTTGTCCTTATCGGCCACAGCATTTTTAGGTAACTCTACATGGTCTGCTTTATTTCTAGCTACTTTATCGCTTTGAAATTCAGCTTGTAGAGAATAATACTGATCCTCAGTTAATTTAGCTGTTGGCTTAAGGTCGTCTTTGGGAAAACCTTTTTTCACTAAGAATTCAATCAAGGTATCTTGACCGATGTTGAACTCTTTAGCAGCTGCTAACAATCTTGGTAGTTTCAATTCTGACATTCTGTTGTTTTTTGTCCCGGTAATTATTTTCTAATTTTTCGGAACGATTCGCCTAATACAAATATACTTTCAAAAACCAAAGGTTATTCACCTTTATCAAACTCTTCTTGTAAGATTCGACGCACATCTGCAATCGTTTCTTTTTCTAAATCTGTTCTTTTTTCTAATTCTTCAGCACCTAGGTTCAATATGCTTCTTGCCGTATCGCAACCCACACGCTTAAATTCATCAATGATCCATGTTTCAATCTCATCGCTAAATTCATCTAAGTCAATATCAAATTCATCAACTATTTCTTCGTCTTCACGGTATACATCTAATTCATAACCGGTTAACTCGGAAGCTAATTTAATATTCACCCCTCTACGTCCAATAGCCAATGAAACTTGATCTGCTTTTAAATACACTTCAGCATGCATTTTTTCAGCGTCAATATTCATGTAACTAATTTTAGAAGGCGTTAAAGAACGTTGAATTAATAATTGCGTATTGGTAGTGAAATTAATAACGTCAATATTTTCATTTTTCAATTCTCTTACGATACCATGAATACGACTTCCCTTCATACCTACACAAGCACCTACTGGGTCAATTCTATCGTCGAACGATTCAACGGCCACTTTCGCACGCTCTCCTGGTTCACGTACAATTTTCTTAATGGTGATTAAGCCATCAAAAATTTCAGGTACTTCTATTTCTAATAATTTTGCTAAGAATAAGGGGCTTGTTCTAGATAAGATAATCACTGGTGAATTATTTTTCATATCCACTCTAGCAATCACCGCTCTAATATTTTCTCCTTTCTTAAAAAAGTCTTGAGGAATTTGCTCCGACTTTGGAAGAATTAATTCATTGCCTTCTTCATCTAATAATAAAACTTCTTTTTTCCATACTTGATAAATTTCAGCATTCATTATATCGCCAATTCTATCAGAATATTTCTTCACTAAAGCATTTTTCTTCAAGTCATTGATACGAGAAGCCAATGTTTGCTTAGCCGCTAGTATGGCTCTTCTTCCGAAGTCCAAGATGTCTACTTCTTCTAATAAATCCTCTCCAACTTCATAATCGGGTTGAATTTTAATAGCTTCAGAATAAGATACTTCTTCTAAAGGATTATCTACATCATCATCATCTCTAATTTGACGACGGCGAATAATTTCCAAGTCACCTTTTTCAGCGTTTACGATAACGTCAAAATTTTCATCGCTACCATATTTTTTTCTTAATAAGGTTTTGAAAACGTCTTCCACCACTTTCATCATGGTAGGACGGTCAATGCTTTCTGCGTCTTTAAACTCCTGAAAGGCTTCAATTAAATTTATACTTGCCATAACATAATTTTTTTTCAAGCTTCTTGCTTGATGATTTGTTTGTTAAAATTGAACTTGAACGATTGTTGTTTTTATTTGATCAAATGGAATTAATAAAGTTTGCACTGCTGCTTTTTTACCTTTCCCTTCTGTCCATTCTATTAATATATCTTTTTCTGTTACTTCTTTTAAAATGCCTTCTTTAATGCTTTCATCTAAAAAGGTTACTTCCACCTTGCGACCCATATTTTTTACATACTGACGATTCAATACCAAAGGTTCGTCAATACCCGGTGAAGAAACCTCTAAAGAGAAATCGCCTTCTGGAAACCAGGCCGCTTCTTCCATAATGCGGTATAATTTCCTGTTGATGAAAGTGCACTTTTCAATAGGCAGGCCTTGGTCGCCGTCCAAGAATATTTTAATATTGTTGGTAGGCTTCACTTTCACCGAAACGCAGAAATAACTCGGTTCCTCTTTAAGAAGTTGTTCCAAAATTGGATTCACTAAGGCTATTATCTCGTTTGCTTGCATACTTAAAAAAGAAGAAGGGAACGATTTCGTTCCCTTCACATTTTCTTCAATTCTACGCCAAAGGTAATAAAACAGGATGAAATATCCCAAAATTATTGGCAAGGGCCTTATTTTTGCAGTATGACGAAGCTAATTTTATATGGATTCTTGATTTACTTTTTATACAAGGTAATCTTCCAGGTAGTAGTGCCAGTAAGCAAAGGGGTGAAGTCGGTGAGACAGAATATGGAGCAAATGCAGAAACAGCAGGCGGAAGCAGCTAGAAAGGCAAATAATACGCAGAATACAACATCGCCAACAGCCCATAAAGAGGCCCCAGTAGAGGCAGAATACATTGAATTTGAGGAAGTTAAGAAGAAGTAGCGCCTACAAATAGGCGGCGATATCCTTTTCCACCCTCATCCCCTCTTTTAAATGAAGTACTTTAAGCCCCACCAAGGCGGCAGCTATAATATTGGGCTCATTATCGTCTATAAATAGGGTTTCTGCTGCTAGCAAGCCCTCTTTCTCTAATATATAGGTAAAAGAAGCTGGGTCAGGTTTACGCATACCCATTTCATGAGAATAATAAGGCGTCTTAAATAGAGATACAAAAGGGTAAGTAGCTACATTGTTTTCAAACTCTGCTATAAAATGGTCGTGGTGAATTTGATTGGTGTTGGAATATAAAAAAGTATTGTACTTAGTATTGTTTTGCTTGATCCACTCAATGCTATTTTTTCTAAAGCCAATTAATAAAGCGTTCCAAGCAAATTGAATTTGCTCATTGGTTAAAGGCAAATTCACTAAGGCTCTTACCCCATCATAAAACTCCTGTTCATTTACAAAGCCCATTTCCAAGTCTAAAAATAATTGATGCGATTTATTTAAAGTAAAATGTTGGTTCATGCCCTCTATACCAATAGAGGTGAAAGCGGCATTCATTTTTTTAAAATCAATATCGTATAAGACATTGCCTAAATCGAAAATTAAATTTTTAATAGCGGCCATTGATATGGGAATTTTTAAGAATAAATAGAGTGGTGAAGTTAAAGAAAGATTTTAATTAATTGTATATTTGAAAGATGAAACAAAGTCTTGCACATATTGCTGTGGTGGTTCGAGATTACGATGAAGCCATTACTTATTATACAAATACTTTAGGCTTTACTTTAGTTGAAGACACTGTTTTATCTGAAACCAAAAGATGGGTAATGGTACAACCTTCAGGAGCAGAAAATGGTTGTATGTTATTACTTGCCAAAGCAGCTACACCTGAACAAGAAAAGTTTATTGGTTATCAAACAGGAGGTCGCGTATTTTTATTTTTATACACCGATAATTTTGAAAGAGATTATCAAAATTATATTTCCAAAGGTGTTGAATTTACCATTGCACCTCATAAAGAAGAATATGGAATGGTAGCGGTATTCAAAGATATCTATGGAAATTTATGGGATTTGATTGAGCCTTCGAAGAAATAGAAATATTTTATTACTCTTATTTAATACTCTAATTTATTATTAGAAATTTATTACTAGAATTACTCTAATTATTACCGTCTTTTCATCGCAGCTGCCATATGCTTACAAGCGGCGCCTCCCTTGCTAAGTTCCGCATGTATACTCGCCTTAGAAGCCTCGTCTCTATTCTGGCTTAATTTAAAAACATGTTGTAAATCACTTACCAGTATATCAAAAGAATAAATGGCTTTCATATTCTGCTCCATGTATTCGGCAGATAAGTTTTTTACTTGTGTAGGCGCATTCGCATCTTTTTCAAAATGCAGTGTAAGTTTTTCTAATAAATTATATAAATGTTTTTCATCCTTTATTTCTAAACTGCCTTTGGCTTGCACCGACTGGTAATTCCAAGTACTCCCCATATTTTTTGTTGTGTACCAATTCGCACTTACAAAGGCTGATGGCCCAGAGAATATGACTAATACTTTATTATTCATTTCAAAAGCATTGGTATGTTCTTGCTTGCGCATAATATGTCCACTAATAATAATTTTATCATTCTCTATAGTTAATAAAACAGGCACCTGTGTAGCCACCGGAAAGCCCTCAGCATCAACACCACAAATAGTTACAAAAGGGTTTGCTTGCATAAATTCCAATACTTCTTGATGGTCCTTGGCTTTGAAATGTGGAATATTGTACATGGTTGATTTTTATTATTTTTTAATTACTTAGTTCATTTATTTTACTTACTCAAGGTATAAATATATTTCTACTTAAATATTAAATGGGAAGCTCGGTGGTTATTTTAATTTCATCCATTACAAATAAACTATTAATATGCGCCACCATGGGTAGCACGGCTAATCGTTCTTGATAAAATTTATTATATGATTCAACATCCTTTGTGACCAATTTTAAATAATAATCAAAACTACCCGAGACCAAACTACAGGAAGTTATTTCTGGAAACTGTGCAATGGTTTTTTCAAATTCAGAAAAATGGGAACGGGTTTGTTTATCTAAAGTTACCTGGCAGTGCACCACTAAACCCAGGTCTAATTTTTTTCTGTCCAGCAGGGTAACATAATTTAAAATATAGCCTTCTGTTTCTAGTCTTTTAATACGGTCATGCGTGGGGCTTAGCGATAAATTAATGGCAGCGCTAATGTCTTTTAGCTTGGCTAGTGCATCCTTTTGTAGGATTTTTAAAATAGACTTATCAATAGGGTCAAGTGCCATAGAGAAATAATTTCTGTTTTTGCTTTAATTTCAAGTGTAAAGAACGTTATTTTATGCTATTTATCCAAAATTACAAGATATTTTACTGAATATTTTGATTATTAAATGAATATTTTCTTTTAATGGATATTTGTACAGAAATAAAAACAAAATATCATGGTTATTGGAGTTCCTAAAGAAATTAAGATTCAAGAGTATAGAGTGGGTTTAACACCAGAAGGTGTGGATGCACTTACAAGACAAGGTCATACAGTGAATGTTGAAACCAAGGCAGGTCTTGGATCAGGATTTTCTGATGAGGCTTATACAAAAGCGGGTGCCACTATTTTAGCGACTGCTAAAGAAGTATACACTACCACTGAAATGATTATTAAAGTAAAAGAACCACTTGCTGCGGAATTTCCTTTAATCAAACCAGGTCAAATTTTATTTACTTATTTCCACTTTGCAGCTTCTAAAGAATTAACAGATGCGATGATGAAATCA
>CANCRC010000131.1 GCA_947380435.1 Chitinophagaceae bacterium | reverse complement strand
GTTTGGAATCTACTTTAGAAAAACTATTAGCAGGGAAGAATAGCCCATCGGAGAAGTAATAATTTTACACTCTAATGATTTTTAAGGCTCCAGGTTTGGAGCCTTTTGTTATTTCAAAATAACCGTTCCAATACCTTGCGTTAATTCACGCTCCACTTCTTTTAAATGCTTATGTATTTGAAGTAATTGTATTTGTTCTTTTTCAGGTGCAGTCTCTAGGTCCATTTGATTTTGGCTAATCATCTTTTTCACCTTTCTTAGTTTAAAGTACATTAAGCCTATTTCAACTTCGTTGATAATATCTTTTACATCTTCGCGTTCTGGCTTTCCTAATTTTTCATTCCATCTTGTACTTAATTCATGGTCGGGTTCAAATAAACTCACTACCCATTTTTGTACTCTTTCATCTTCATGGTATTGAAGTGTTTTGCCATTAGGAAGCTTGCCTGCATAAAACCATTTTTTATAAGCTTCTATCAAGTACACCATATCCTCATTTTCTAAAGGGAAGCTTTCTATTTCATCAAAAATCCACTGCGCTACTAATTTATTTTCTTTAGTAAGTTCATTGCCATATTCAATAATTAGCTTCACTAAATTTTTTTCGTGTGCTAAATCTTTATCTGTAAATAAGTCGGTATCCTGCTGTTGTTCTTGTCCTTGAGGGAAGCTAGGCATTAGAATAGCCGCTTCGTCATAAGACATTTTCTTTTCTTCCTTTACTATCTTATCTCGCTTAAACTTATTCACAAGTTGCGTTAAGCCTGTTTCGTCAATACGCAGTAGGGAAGAGCACTTTCTAACATATTCTTGTAGCTTGGTAAAGTCCTCTGGTTTATTAATTTTACTTAAGGTTTCAGCAATTTGGTTTACCAATGCATTTTTCTTATTCAAATCTCCACCCACTTCTTTTAACTGTACTTCTAATTGAAAGAGTACAAAATCTTTTTTAGCCGATTGTACAAATTCTCTAAAAGCGTCGGGTCCTACTTTATTTACATAGCTATCTGGATCTTCTTTATCGGGGATTAAAACAAGTTGCACATTTAATCCTTCTTCCAATGCCATGTCTAGACCACGCAATGCTGCTTTCACACCGGCTGCATCCCCATCATAAATAATAGTAAGGTTCTGCGTATATTTTTTAATGAGCCTTAACTGGTCAATGGTTAAAGAAGTACCACCACTGGCCACCACATTTTCAATACCAGCTTGGTGAAGACTTACCACATCGGTATAACCTTCTACAAGTAAACACTCATTTAATTTATCTATAGATGTTCTTGCAAAATAAGAACCGTATAAAATTTTACTTTTTACATAAATATCATTCTCGGGGGAGTTAATGTATTTAGGAGACTTGTCGTTCTTTGCAATTTGTCTTGCACCAAATCCAATAATTTTTCCGGTGGTGTTATGAATAGGAAAAATAATACGGTCCCTATAATTATCCTGCCACTCGCCATTGCGTTCTACTACTAAACCTGTTTTGGCAAAAAGTTCAGGATTGAATTGGTTTTGAATTAAAGCCTTGGCTAAACTGTCTTTATCGGAAGGGTTGTAACCAATTTTAAATTTCTCCACAATGGGTTTTAAAAAACCTCTATGTTGCATATAGCTTTGCGCAATAGATTCACCGGCCTCTGTTTCCCAGTATTGCTTTGCAAAAAAATCCATCGCGAAATTGTTAATCGCGTATAAACTGTCTGCTACTTGTTGTGCTAATTTTTGAGCTGGGCTGGTCTCTGTTTCTTCAATTTCAATATTATACCTAGCTGCTAACCATCTTAAAGACTCTACATAACTATACTTCTCATGCTCCATTAAAAAAGTAATGGTGTTACCACTTTTGCCACAGCCAAAACATTTGTAAATTTCTTTAGCAGGGGAAACGGTAAAAGAAGGCGATTTTTCGTTGTGAAAAGGGCAGTTGCCTATGTAGTTGGTACCTCTCTTTTTTAACTTTACAAATTCACCCACCACATCAATGATGTCAATTCGGTTGGTAATTTGTTGTATGGTATTCGAGGTAATCATGAGGGCGAAAATAACTAATCTTAAGAGAAAATAGGGCTATTCTTGGTTCGAAAACTCCATATCGTCACTATCTAATAATTCCCTCTCAATTTCCTCCATTTGGACTATGTCCCAAGCCTCTGATTCTGTGAGGGTCATATTCATTATTTCGGCATATTCGGTCAAATCTAGGGTATCTTGAAGGCTATCTGACAGGCAGCAAATGACAAATGAGGTATTATTCTCATAGAAGCTGGCCTGACCATCTGCTAATTGGGCAATCACCGGTAACTCCCAACGGGCCACTTGTCCTAGGTTTAAAACCAGGTTTTTTGGGGCTACAGCACCAATTTTAGCTATAATTTCGGCTAATTCTGGCACGAGATTTGAACTAAGACTATTCTCGAGAATGGTAAGAACAGTAAATTTCTCTTTGGGTTCGGTTTTGTATTGCATATTGGCTTAATAATAAAAGGTTGATAAACAAGTAATACTTAACATACTTTAGGTCAAAAATATTCGTTATTCTTGTAACAGCTCGAAATAAATATATGGATAATAATTTTTCAACACAAGTTAAGGAAATCATCTCTTATAGCCGTGAAGAGGCTTTGAGATTAGGTAATGACTTTATAGGAGCTGAGCATTTAATGCTAGGCCTTATAAGAGACCAGGAAAATACTGCGATAAAGGTATTGAAGCAGTTGAATGTAAATTTAGCAGAACTAAGAAAAGAAATTGAATTAGCCGTTAAGGATAAGTCGGGAAAGAATGTAGCGAACATTAATAGTTTGCCCTTAACTAAGCAGGCTGAAAAAGTAATTCGTGTTACGGTATTGGAAGCAAAGGCGCTTAAAAGCCCCATGGTAGAAACCGAGCATTTACTTTTAAGCATTTTAAAAAATAAAGAAAACATAGCCACTCAAATTTTAAATCAATTTGATATTGACTATGATTTATTCAGAACAGAATTAGGAATGATTGGATCAAATACAGATGAACCTATGAATCGTCCTAGTGCAGAATTTCCTGAAGAAGGAGATGATGAATTTGAAGAAGAGAAAAGAGGTGGTGGTGCTGGCGCCTTTGGTGCTGCATCTAAAACAAAACCTACAACACCTAATAAGTCAAAGACGCCTGTACTTGATAATTTTGGTCGTGATATTACGAAACTTGCTGAAATGGATTCATTAGATCCTATCGTAGGTCGTGATGCAGAAATAGAAAGAGTAAGTCAAATTTTAAGTAGAAGAAAAAAGAATAATCCCATTTTAATAGGTGAGCCTGGTGTGGGTAAGACAGCTATAGTTGAAGGTTTAGCCCTTCGTATTGTACAAAGAAAAGTAAGCCGCGTATTATTTGATAAACGTGTTATTTCTTTAGACTTAGCAGCACTTGTTGCAGGTACTAAATACAGAGGACAGTTTGAAGAGCGTATGAAGGCCATTATGAATGAGCTTGAAAAAAACAGAGACGTTATTTTATTTATTGATGAAATACATACTATCGTTGGAGCAGGTGGAGCAAGCGGTTCCTTAGACGCTTCTAACATATTTAAGCCAGCCTTAGCGCGTGGAGAATTACAATGCATTGGTGCATCTACTTTAGATGAATACCGTATGCATATTGAAAAAGATGGCGCCTTGGATAGACGTTTCCAAAAAGTAATTATCGAACCACCAAGTGTGGCCGATACTATTACCATCTTAAATAATATCAAATCTAAATACGAGGATTATCATAGCGTAGTATACGATCAAGAAGCCATTGAAGCTTGTGTGAAATTAAGCGACCGTTATATGACCGACCGTTTACTTCCAGACAAAGCCATTGATGTATTGGATGAAGTGGGTGCCAGAGTGCATTTAAAAAATATCAATGTTCCTTTAGATATTGTTGATTTAGAAAAACAAATTGAAGAAGTTAAGAACGAAAAAAATAGAGTGGTGAAAAGCCAACGCTTTGAAGAAGCGGCTAGCTTAAGAGATACAGAGAAGAAATTAGGAGAGGCTTTAGAAAAAGCTAAAACTACTTGGGAAGAAGATAGTAAGAACAAGCGTTTTCCTATTAACGAAGAAAACATTGCTGAAGTAGTAAGTATGATGACGGGCATTCCTGTAAAGAGAATGGTGGAAGCAGAAACTACTAAGTTGAAAAAAATGACGGAGGAAATGAAAACCGAAGTCATTGGACAAGATGAAGCTTTAGGCAAAGTGGTGAAAGCCATTCAAAGAAATAGAGTAGGCTTGAAGGATCCTAAAAAACCTATTGGTACTTTTATTTTCTTAGGTCCCACTGGAGTAGGTAAGACAGAGCTTGCCAGAGCACTTGCCAGAAATTTATTTGACTCAGAAGATTCTTTAATTAGAATTGACATGAGTGAGTATATGGAAAAGTTTTCTGTAAGCCGTTTAATTGGAGCGCCTCCAGGCTATGTAGGCTATGAAGAAGGTGGTCAGTTAACAGAGAAAGTGCGCCGTAAGCCTTACTGCGTAATACTGTTAGACGAAATTGAAAAAGCGCATCCAGATATTTATAATATTTTATTACAAGTATTAGATGATGGTATATTAACAGATGGCCTAGGTAGAAAAGTAGATTTTAAAAACACTTTAATTATCATGACTTCTAATATTGGCGCTCGTCAATTGAAAGAGTTTGGTGATGGAGTGGGATTTGCAACTGCTACCCGTGTTCTTCAGACCGATGAGAACAATAGATCTGTTATTGAAAAAGCATTGAAGAGAACTTTCTCTCCAGAGTTTTTAAATAGAGTAGACGATGTGGTAGTGTTTAATTCATTGACTAAGGAAAATATTTTCTTAATCATTGACATTATCATGAAAAATGTCTTAAGCCGTTTGGTGAATTTAGGTTTGAATTTAGTTTTATCTGAAGAAGCCAAAGGTTTTATTGCCGATAAAGGCTATGATGTTCAATTTGGAGCAAGACCATTACATAGAGCCATTCAAAAATATATTGAAGATCCTCTAGCAGAAGAAATCTTAAACCATAGTGTTAAAGAAGGCGATACTTTAATGGGTGATTTAGATAAAGAAAAGGGAAAGCTGGTTTTTACTTTGCAAAAAAAGGAAAAAGAAAAAGCACCCAAGGCCCCTAAAGAACCTAAAGAAGACTAAGTCTTGAAATATAATTAAAAAAGCCTCCTAGACTAGGGGGCTTTTTTTTAGGAGATAATGTAAGATCTAATAGTATGCTAGCCTCTAGGCTTTA
The DNA here is from genome assembly GCA_947380435.1 of Chitinophagaceae bacterium. Lineage (GTDB taxonomy): Bacteria > Bacteroidota > Bacteroidia > Chitinophagales > Chitinophagaceae > Sediminibacterium. The sequence goes on along the minus strand of CANCRC010000131.1, from coordinate 140 downwards.
GTACTCGTCTTAATTATTTTTAATATTAGTTATTTGTTATTACCCCAACGATAACTATTTGCTTTTAATCCTGCTAAATCAAGTATGCGGTGCACTACAGTATAAGCTAGTTCTTCAATGGTTTGAGGCTTGCTATAAAA
>CANCRC010000130.1 GCA_947380435.1 Chitinophagaceae bacterium | reverse complement strand
TGACCGCGGATATAGCAAAGCATTAATTGACGAAAACTTACAAATCCCAGGTTCTAAATTTCACAAATTTTTTGCAACAGATATAAAATCTTTAATGCTCCAATGTGATACTATTAAAGAAATAACCTCTTTAAGGCAAGACGGCTACTTGCATGTTAGTTATGAATTTGAATCATTGAAATTTCCAAAAGGAATTGGAACACTAGGAGTCATTTCATTGGAGGCATTAAAATCATTGAAATCAAGCCAACCTGTTCTAAAAAAAAACAGGGGACATTTATTGCAGCATGCAACAGTTTCAAAACTTCCCACAACAAATTTGCTAACACTGGTTTTAAAAGAACAACAAAGCAGTAATTTTTTAATCACTGCATTTCCGGGCCCTACTATATTGCCATTGCCTTCAACAAAATTTAGTGCTGAATTTAATGAAACATGCAAATTGTTTTGGGAGCAACAGGTTTTTTTAAGTTTGATGTAATCAATGCTATTCCTACCAATTATTAATTTTTAATTTCGAAAAAAGAAAAAACCTCACGCAAAGTTTCATGTGGTTATTTCTTTACTGGAATAAGTCTACCCATTTTAGGTTCTTCAATTACTTTATTAGCCTTTATATAGTCAATTACTAATGAGGAAAATGGTGTTACAGAATTAGTCTTTTTAAGATCATGGAAAGTTGAATATAAATCTCCTCCGTCCGCAACAAAACTATTCGTAGCTACTTTGTAGGCCTTAACATCATTCACGGGCTCATTACCTATATTAAGTTTTACCAATCGCTGACCAATTGGCTTATCCATATCATACCAGGCTGTAAGTCCAGACACTTGCATCATTCCTCTTTCTAAAGAAAACCCTTGCTCTAAAACTTCTTTAATCTGATTGCCAGTCATTTCTAACACTGATAAATTATTAAAGAATGGAACTGCATCTAAAACGTTTCCATTTGTTATTGTACCTGCAGGAATATCTGCTCTTATTCCTCCCGCATTTTCAAATCCAATTTCAGCATTACCAGCTTGTTTAATTACATCTGCTATAAAACATCCTAAAGAAGACTCTTTTTGGTAGTCTCTTACTAGCCTGGTTTTTAATATCCCAAGAGGTTGTCCTATTTTATATGCAGCAGTATTTTTGTATGCATCTATTTTTGCTTGAACGCCTGCATCAGGCTTATACTTATCGCTCCAAACTTTTAATAGCTCGCCACTTGCATTGTTAACCTTCCCATCCTTTATCTGAACTTTTAAATACCCTAATCTTGTTCCATAACCATAAGTTTGAACGATCAAAGTCCCATTTGTTGGCTCTTTGAATGGAACTTCAATACCCCTATGCGCATGGCCTCCAATGTATATATCTATACCAGGAACTTCTTTACAAAAGCGAATATCTTCGTTAAAATCTCTTTGTACTTCGGGTCTTGCTTCCGCATCGGTTTGTTGTGGCCCAGTTTTACCTTGGTGAGCAAGCACAACTATTAAATCAACTTGTGGTTTTAACTCCTCTACAATTTTTTTAGTAATGGCTATTGGATCACGAAATTCAATATCAGCTGAGCCTTCCTGCCACAAAACACTAAATGCATCAAGGCCAATGATGCCAATAACTCCCAAGCGTACTCCATTTTTTTCAATAATTGTATACGGCCTAGAATATGGGATGTTCGTTCCTTTATAAAAAATATTATCACCTAATATTGGAAAGGATACTCGATTCATTTGTTTTAAAAAATTCTTACTTCCATAATCAAATTCGTGATTACCAATTCCCATTGCATCATATTTCATACTCATCATCATCTCCATTAATATCTCTCCTTCACTAACATTAGAAAGCATGCCTGTAAACATATCACCTGCATCAAACAAGAAACTAGTTTTTTCCTTTTCTCTTATTTGATTAATCATAGTAGTAAGTGCTGCCGCACCTCCCAAATTGGGAGATCCTTTTAACCAATATGCTGGAATTGGATCAAAAGCACTATGAAAATCATTGGTATGAAGAATGGTAATGTCTTTTGTTCCTTTTTGGGCAATCCCCATAAATGGAGCAAATGCAAGTATAAAGATTGTTATTTTTTTCATTATGCGTATTTAAATGAAATTACAAAAAACGGTTAAATTTATTTCAATAATAATAGCTAATTAAGAAGTTGATTTCTAATGAGTTGCATTTTCACAAAACCGAAATCAACCGATTTCAGTCGAATTCAGGGTGTGTTTTCCTCACGCAGAGGAAAATTAAAAATGAAAAGGAATTGGGCTTATAAAAGGTTTAGTAAAAAATTCATTTACTTTCAAATTAAATTCATCAGTGTGTTCAATAAATGTACCATGACCTGAATTCGGCAAAACCCATAAATTAGCTTTTGGGATATTTTGATAAATTTTTATTGTGTGTTCTAAATTAATTGCATCATTATCTCCACTAATAATTAATGATGGACTAATTATACTATGCAATGCATTTAAAGAAATATTAGGTTGAAGCCAATCAAGCATAAATATTTTCCAATCATTTTTTTCTTTTGCATCAGTAAATATTTTAGATTTAAATACATCGAAATGTTTTTCTTCATCTTTCCATAATGATGGAATAAGCGCTGTTGAGTCAGGCCACAGATTAGCTCCAGTAGAAGCAAGTTTTATTACTTTTAAAGGGTGTCGCATAGCAAGTAATATTGCAACTACCCCGCCATCACTCCAACCTATTACATAAGCTGAATCTAATTGCATCTTTTCAATTAATGCAGCATTGTCATCAGCCATCATTTCAAAACTTAAAGAATCCCCTAGATCAACAGATTTACCTTGTGCTCGGCTATCTACAGCAATGACTTTATATCTTTTAGAAAAATAAGGGATAATTTTAGCCATCCATTTAATGCTGCCGCCATTTCCATGTATCAATAACAAAGGCTTCCCAGTTCCATATTGCTCGGTATAAATATTAATACCACGGATATTATAATATTTTGCTGCAGACTGATTATTTCCGTAGTTTATTGAAGTTTGACAAAAAGATGATTGTGCAATTATCAAGAACAGAATTAATATGATTTTACGCATAATTTTTAATTTGATTTTGCTTTCTCTTTTTTATACAAAAATTTTAAGCATCTATTAACCATTGCTGGTATAACTGAGGTATGAGTCTCATCTTCAAAAATTACAAACTTAGTTTCTACACCTTGATACTTTTTCAAGAGTTCTTCAAATTCAGAAAGGTCTTTTATTTCTTCTGGTTTTTCTAATCCACCATATGATAAAAATATTTTAGCATTTAAAGAATGATGAGTTAGTGAAAAATTATGTTCAGTTCTTCTAATTTCATTATCATTATACAACAAAAGAAATGGGCTATTTATTCCAAATTTTGAAAAAATATCATTCGCATTAAATAATAAATTAGCCACAAATTGACCACTTAAAGAATGACCGGAAATTCCTCTTTCTTGGTTAGTACTATAGTTGTTATCAATTAATGGAATAATTTCCTTTCTAATAACTTCTAAAAAAGCATACCCTTTCCCCGAAACTAATGGTTCTGGTGATTTCCATGACTTTGTAAAAGTAGTGTCGAATTTGATGGATTGGTTAAATGTATAATCAGGCCAACGCTGATACAACCATTCATTAAATGATTTTTCTTTTCCGGTAATAGAGACAACAATAACTTCTTCTATTTCATTCCCAACTATCCAAGGACCCAATAATTTATTTGCTTGTGCAATAATTGGAAATGCATAATAACCATCTAAAATATAGTAGGTCGGGTATTTTTTTGATTTATTATAATTGTTTGGAACAGATACGGCTATATTATATTCCCTTTGATTAATTTTTGAATTTATGGTATAAGTTTCCGTACCCGCAATGGTATATGGATTTTTATCCTGAGCTGTTAGATTAATTATTACGATGAACAACAAAAAAATCAAGCTGCTAATTTTTTTCATATTAAATTTTTAATGATCAGGTAAGCTAACCTATTAGACTCATTAAAGAAGTAATACTTTTATGACAATCCCTCACGCAAAAACAACAAAGGACCCACGATTTAACGTAAGTCCTTGATTTTCATGTAGCGAGACCGGGATTTGAACCCGGGACCTCAGGGTTATGAAGATTTTTTGAGAAAATGAAGGCATTGATTTGTAGTTAGTTATGTTTTGGTAAAACGGAAAACGACCGATTTGGACCGATTTGAGGGGGTGTTTTCCTCACGCAAGGGTTGAACATACTATTTTACATCTCCTATTTGTATTTTTGCTTAAGGCGTAGTAAAATGTCGCCCAAATGACGTCAACATGTCATTAATTTATTCATTTAGTAATATCATATTTGCAAATGGAATTTGGTGAAAGATTAAAAGAACTAAGAACCAGTTTGAACTTTTCTCAAAAAGAAATTTCTGAACAAACTGGGCTAACACTTAGGACAATTCAAAGAATCGAAAACAACGAGGTAAAACCAAGCCTTTACTCACTTAAAGTGATTGGAGAAGCCTTGAAAAGCGATTTTTCTGAATTTGTTAAAAAGCCTGATACCAAACCCTATGAATTTAATTTAACACTTAAAATCACAGACATGAATCAATTCCTCAATGACCTAAAAACTTTGGTAAAAACCCACTGGAAAACTATTTTATTTATTGTTTTAGTAATTTGGCTTATGACAAGTTATACTGATATTAAAGCAGGAATAATAGACGCGTGGAAAGAAAAGTAACAATTTTAATCCAATAATCTCGCTGTGAGTTATATGTTTATGAACAAAATATTTAAATTTCTAATTTTAAGTTTATCCATATCTGTAACCTTATATGCCCTAGTTGTGTATTCGTTCCTTGAACTTGGCGTTGCAGTTCACCCAGGTATGAAAAGTAATTTTCAAGCACACCCTATCGGTATCTACTTGCATATTTTTGCATCACTCATCGCCTTAGCTATAGGACCTTTCCAATTCAATGAAAAGTTCAGATTAAATAAGATACAAGTGCATCGTTTGCTAGGTAAGATCTATCTGATCAGTGTATTAATTGGGGGGCTTTCTGGTTTGTATATGTCTCAATATTCATTTGGTGGCATGATTTCTCATTCAGGATTTTTCACTTTGGCCTTACTATGGTTAGCCACAGGATATAAAGCATATCATTCCATCAAAAATAAAAATGTCCAAGCACATCAATATTGGATGTTTATCAATTTTGCACTCACATTTGCTGCAGTTACTTTGCGAACTGGATTGGGAATAGGTTTCGCTAGTGGAACTCCTTTTGAAGTATTCTATCCATACCTTGCATGGCTTTGTTGGGTACCTAATTTACTTGTTGCTTTAGTTATTGCTAAAAGACAATAAAAAAACTACGCCTTCAACTCAAATAAACTAACCACTGCATTATGGTAATGTTGAGGTAATCCATCCGTATTAGTTAATTGAGAAAGACCCAAAAA
>CANCRC010000129.1 GCA_947380435.1 Chitinophagaceae bacterium | reverse complement strand
AAGGTCATGCCTCTATAAATATCGCCAGAACCATACCTTTCTATCTTAATAACATCTGCTCCTAAGTCGCCCAACATTTGTGTGGCGTAAGGGCCTTGTAATAGTTGTGAAAAGTCAATCACTTTTAAACCTGCTAATGCCTGCTTCATTGTATGCTCAATTATTTTTATTTATTCTGTATATCTTGAAACTGTACAAAGTCCACCATCTACTTTAATATCTTCTCCTGTAATAAAACCCGATTCATCAGATGCTAGGAAAACCGCTGTCATGGCTACTTCCATAGGAGTACCTAATCTATTCATAGCATGTTGTGCAGCACTTTTTTCTAAAAAAGCAGTGCCTTCTGTCTCTGCTCTTTTTGCATTCATGGGTGTATTAATGGCCCCTGGTGAAATACTATTAAAGCGCACATTGCTAGGACCAAATTGGCCTGCTAATTGATTAGTCATAGAAAGCATGGCTCCTTTGGCACCCGCATAGGCCGTCCAATTATGCCAACTACGAAAAGCTTGAGTAGATGAAATATTAATAACACTTCCCGATTTTTGTTTAATCATATGAGGAAGTGTTTCCTTGATAGTTCTGAAAACACTTTTTAAATTAATATTCATTAAAGTATCCCAATCGCTTTCAGGCATTTCCATAATATTACCTCCAATAGCTACTGCTGCATTATTCACTAGTATATCTATTTGTCCAAATGCTTTAATAGTTTGCTCAATTAAGTTTTTTACATCCTCTGTATTTCCTACATCGGTTTTGATAGCCAGTGTTTTAGCGCCATTCGCGGCCAAGTGTTTTGCTTCTTGATTTAATTTAGCTTCATCAATATCACTTAATACTACCATTGCACCTTCCGAAGCAAAGGCAGTGGCAATAGATAAGCCAATTCCACCTGCAGCACCCGTAATAATGGCTACTTTATTTTTTAATCTCATGCAATTATTTTTTTTCGTTAACGGTGATCCAATAATTTTCAATCTCTTCTAAACTCTTGCCCTTGGTTTCAGGAATAATTTTAATGGATAAATATAAAGCCGGTGTAGTCACCAAAGCAAATAACCAAAAAGTACCCGCAGGTGAAAGCTTTTCTAATAATAATGGCGTAAGCTGCCCTACCAGCGCGGTTCCTATCCAAAGTGAGAATGTGGCTAGTGCCATGGCTTGACCTCTAATTTTAGCTGGAAATATTTCAGATAATAAAACCCAAATAACCGGGCCATAAGAAAAAGCAAAGCAGGCAATAAAAAATAAAATAAAAGTAAGTAGCAGGTAAGTATTATTAATATTAAAATAAAACAGACCGCCTACAATAATTAAAGAAGATAAAATACCAATCACTCCTGCAATTAATAAAGGCCTACGACCTAATTGATCTATTTTCCAAATGGCAATTAAAGTAAATAATACATTCACAAGGCCAATAATAACTTGGCTGCCTAGGGCGTCGGCAATGGGAAGCCCAGCTTTTTCTAAAATACCAGGGCCATAGTATATAATGGCATTAATACCACTAATTTGCGTAAGAAAAGCAAGTGAAATACCAATTAACATAGGCAGTCTAAAACTTCCCTTAAATACAATACTTAATCCCCCACTCTCTCTAGCTAGGTTAGATTTAATATCATTCATTTCTTTTTGAGCCTCTTCATCATCTACAATTTTATGTAAAATAGTTAAGGCTTCTGTTTCTCTATTTTGAATAGTTAACCATCTTGGACTCTCTGGTACAATTTGTAATAGCAATAAAAATAAAATAGCAGGAATGGCAGAAGTGCCTAACATAATTCTCCAAACCTCTGAAACCATTATCTGGTATACATTTCCGGTGCTTTGCGCAAAAGTTTCAGATTGAGAAAGCTTTAATAAATAAGCATTGCTAAAATAAGAACAAAGTATTCCAATGGTAATGGCAAATTGATACAGTGCAACCAACCTACCTCTTTTATGTGCAGGGGAAAGTTCTGATATATATAAAGGAGATACCATGGAAGCTACGCCAATACCTAGGCCTCCAATAAAACGGTATAAAACTAAATCGTTAAAACCTATAGCGAAAGTGCAACCAATGGCCGATACACCAAAAAACAGAGCCGATAAAATAAGTACTTTTTTACGACCATATTTATCGCTTAAGACACCCGCCATTGCAACACCACTAATACATCCCACCAAGGCAGAGCTTACATACCAACCTGTGCTTATAGCATCTAAATGAAATTGTGTAGACACAAAATTAATAGTGCCAGAAATAACGGCAGTATCATAGCCAAATAAAAAGCCCCCCAAGGAAGCAATAATAGCCAAAGTATTTATGTAATTTTTTTTAGAGGATGCCATTGTCGTAATTGTGGTTTATAATTAGCTAAAAGCAAGGAAATTCGTATCTCTAATATACGATTTTATGATGATACCCAAAAAGCCCAATATATTGACTGGCTAAGCTTTATCTTTGCCCCATGGGCCAGAAAAAACTCATCAAATTTGCAGCCATTAAGCAGTACGAGAATGTGCTGGAATACCCACAGGGTATGCCCGGAAAATGGAATGCCTTTTTTGAAAAATTAAGCTTGGGCGACTACCCCATTTCATTGGATGCCCTTGAAATTAGCTCTAATATTAGTGCTGAAAACAATACCCCCAATAAGCCCCTTACATTGGAACTGGCCTGTGGGCGTGGAGAGTATGCGGTGGGTTTGGCGCGACTATTTCCTGAACAAAATTTTCTAGGGCTGGACATTAAAGGTAATAGAATTTGGAAAGGCGCCAGTATTGCCAATAAAGAATCCATCAAAAATGTAGCATTTGTTAGAACGCAGATAGAGCAAAGCATTCAATATTTTACCAAAGAAGAAGTAGATGAAATTTGGATTACTTTTCCCGATCCTCAATTAAGATTATCTAAAGCCAAAAAGCGTTTAACCCATCCGCAGTTTTTAAGACTATACCAGCAATTTCTAAAGCCCGGAGGTATAGTACATTTGAAAACAGATAGCCCTAATTTATACTTATTTACTAAAACTGTGATTGAACTATACGGCCTTACATTAATTACCGCTACTGATGATGTTTATGGAAGCCAGTTCATGCAATCGGATAAATGGGATGAGCGATGTGCTATTAAAACTTATTATGAGGGATTAAATATTGCTAGTAGTAATCGTATTCACTATATTCAATTTAAAATTGATAAAGCATTACCCATTGCAAAAGACGAAACGCTCAAAGAAATGATTGCAGAATTTGAAGTCACAGAAACTCATGATGCAAAAAGAGAAAGAGGTGTTAAAGCAAATGAAGATTAAATAAACGAAAGCTAAAAAACGAAAATTAAAGTAAAGGAATATTAAAAAAATGATTGAAGGCGTAGAATATTATATAGATGTAGATGGTAAGTATGTGTTTACTGAATTATACCATAAGCAAAGAGGCTATTGCTGTGGCAATGCTTGCAGACACTGCCCTTATGCATATGAGGCCGTGCCTGAACCAGTAAGGTCAAGGCTAAAAGTTATAAAAGAATTAAGCGAAATTAAAAATCCTAATGCATTACACACCAAAGACTAAAGATTTTTTTCAAAATGTATTTGATGTTGTGCGTCTTATTCCCAAAGGGCGTGTTACAAGCTATGGAGCAATTGCAAAATATTTAGGAACAGGTGGCAGCTCACGTATGGTGGGCTGGGCTATGAATGCATCACATGGGGTGAAACCTAAAGTGCCTGCGCATAGAGTGGTAAATAGAAATGGAATGCTAAGCGGTAAGGCGCATTTTGCAACGCCTAGCACTATGCAAGAACTACTTGCTAAAGAAAAAATAAAGGTGAAAAACGAAACCATTATAGATTTCGAAAAACATTTCTGGGACCCAATGATAGAATTGACATTTTAATACAAAAACACAGTATTTATACTGCGTAGAACTTTAAACTGATTTATTAGGTTGCAGCTATGCAAATAATAAATCAAAGTTTTAAAATTGATACACTAACTAATTCAATACAAAATAGAATTACTGGAGATAGCTTTAGAACAAATATTTCATTATTGAATAAAAAAGATATTAAAATATTAAAGGGAAATAAAAAATGGTTATTTGATTGGATAAATGAGTTTAATACTAAGGGACGCTTAATATATAAATTAACATTAGAAGATAATAAAAATATAATCCAGGGTTTAATAAGCATAAGTATACAAGCCGATCATGTTTTTATGGATTTGCTGGAAACTGCTCATTTTAACCGAAATAAACAAAAAATGTATTTAGGCGTAGCCGGTAATTTGGTAGCCTTTGCTTGTAAAATGTCTTTTGAATATGGGTTTGAAGGGTATATATCTTTTAATGCCAAAACAAGTTTAATTAAGCATTATGAATTAACTTTAGGTGCAGTAAATACAAATGGTCAAAAAATGATTATTAACCCAAAAGAATCATTACTACTTATTAATAAATATTTTCCTAAAAATATATAGCTATGAAAAATATTATTGTAGAACCAAAAGGTGTTGACTTTGTAATTGGCCCTAGCAAAATGACTAAAAAAGATTTTCAAGAAATTAGCGCCTATATATCAAAACATAAGAGCGAGCATCTCAAATCAAGTACTAAAGCTAAAAAAACTTCCAAATCTAATAAAGGAAACTAACTATAATAAGGAGATATCATTAAGTACACCAAGGGCCCAGTAACTGCTACATAAAACCATATAGGCCAAATTCTTTTGGCTTTTCTTTTATGGTCTTCAAATTCTCCCGTCAAACCACGGTAAGCCGTGAATAATATAAAAGGTAAGCTAGTAGCTGCAAGTATAATATGTGTAGATAATAAAATAAAGTAGAAAGCCCTTAAATTACCCACTACAGCTAGTTCTGCAATACTTACAATACCATCATGGTCGGTATCGCCGAACTTCGTTTCTCCAGCGAATAAATGATGTGCGATATAAGAGACTAAAAATAATACCGACAATAAAAGAGCCGTTAGCATTATATTTTTATGGGCTGCATATTTTTTTTGTTTCACAGCCACTAATGCCGCTACTAATAAAAAGGCTACTGCAGTATTTAATAAAGCGTTCAGTAAGGCGAATATATGTTTGTCAAAAGGCAGTTCTACTGTAATAGTAAACTTGCTTAAAAAACTAACTGCTACAAGTACTACTACTGAAAATATTCCAATTAATAATTTCGCTTGCTTATCGTTCTTTTGTATAGTAGGTTTCAACATATTTTATAAATTAATTCTTATTTAAAATAAATTTGAACATTCTCATTAACATAATCGCAAGAAATACTATTAACTCTACTCTTATTTCTTGTTTATATTTTCTTGTAAACTCATCCCAAGTATACATTACCCTTAATTTTTCTTATTAAATTTAGTATTAAAATAGTAAACAAACCCACTTACTAGTAAAGCTATAACTAGCCATAGCCAGCTTAGGTCTATAATGTCTTGAAATACTTTATTTTTCTTGGTCTTATCTTTTTCTAACATCAAATAGCCCACATCCTTGGCTAA
>CANCRC010000128.1 GCA_947380435.1 Chitinophagaceae bacterium | reverse complement strand
GATACAAAACGCTTTCTATTTTGAATAAATATTTGAGGATCTAAGGGAGTATATTTCATAATAAAAATCTTTATTAATTAGTAAGGGCAAGTTAATTAAAAAATGAATCCTTTAGGCGATCTTACCCCAACCAATTTTGCTTTTTTGACTTATTAAAAAGCTCCTAATGACTGCATTTTCAGGCGATTGAAGCATAGGATCCTTTTCACAAAGCTCAAAAGCAGCCTGCCTTGCTTCTTCTAAGGCTATTTTATCATTAATGATATTGGCTAATTTAAAGTTTAAAGCACCACTTTGCCTTGTGCCATCTATATCACCAGGGCCTCTAATTTCTAAATCTTTTTCGGCAATTACAAAACCATCGTTGGTAGAACACATTATTTTTAATCTTGCTTTTGCTTCTCTTCCTGCTTTCACACTACTTAATAAAATACAATAACTCTGTTCTTTACCTCTACCTACTCTACCTCTTAATTGATGCAATTGTGATAAACCAAATTTTTCTGCACTCTCTATCACCATCACCGATGCATTAGGCACATTCACCCCTACTTCAATAACGGTGGTGCCCACTAATATTTGTGTGTCCCCGGTTTTAAATCGGTGCATATTGGTTTCTTTTTCTACACTGCATTGTCTTCCGTGCACCATGCTAATTTTATAAGTAGGCTCTGGGAAAAAACTTTTTACTTGTTCATAGCCCTGCATTAAATCTTCATAACTTAATTTTTCACTTTCTTCTATTAAGGGATATACATAATAAGCCTGTCTTCCTTTTATAATTTCAGTTTTTACAAAATCCATTACACTGGCTCTGGAAGTTTCATAACGGTGTACTGTTTTAATAGGCTGTCTGCCGGGCGGTAGTTCATCCATAACACTATAATCTAAATCACCAAAAGCAGTCATGGCTAATGTTCTTGGAATAGGTGTTGCTGTCATGACTAATACATGCGGAGGTATGCTTGATTTTTTCCAAAGCCTTGCTCTTTGGGCCACACCAAATCGGTGTTGCTCATCAATCACTGCTAAGCCTAAATTTTTAAACTGAACTTTATCTTCTATAATTGCATGGGTACCCACTACAAAATGTATATCATCTTCTAACAAGCCTTTTAATATTCTTCTTCGTTCTCCTATTTTAGTACTACCCGTTAATAATGCAATTTCAATAGGCATATCTTTCAATAGCTCCGTCAAACTTTCATAATGTTGTGTGGCTAAAATTTCAGTAGGTGCCATTAAACAACTTTGAAAACCATTATCGGCAGCAATTAACATAGCGAGTAATGCAATCATGGTTTTTCCACTACCTACATCGCCTTGCAAGAGTCTGTTCATTTGATAGCCTTTGCCTACATCCTGTCTAATTTCTTTAATCACTCTTTTTTGCGCACCCGTTAATTCAAAAGGCAAATGCTTGCTATAGAAAGTATTAAAGTAATTACCTACTTTTTCAAATAATAGACCCTTGCTATTTTTGTGTCTATCTATTTTTATTAAATTAAGTCTTACTTGTGCAATAAATAATTCTTCAAAAATTAATCGGTCTACTGCTTTTTTATAATTGGCCTGTGATGTTGGAAAATGTATTTGTCTATAAGCTTCCCACCTGCCCATTCTGTTTTCCAATAAATGCTTAGGTAAATTTTCAGGTACATCTCTATCACTTATTTGTTGAAATAAAGTTTGTGTGAGTTTTCCAATTTGTTTGGCATTAAGTCCACGGGCCTTTAATTTCTCCGTACTAGAATACACGGGCTCTAATAAAGATTTTTGCGACATCGTACTTGCCACATAAGGTTCAATTTCTGGATGCACCATTTGTGCCTTCCCATTAAAAAAACTTACCCTGCCAAAAACTAAATAAGCCTGACCCTCTATAATATTTTTTTGTACCCAAGTAATTCCTTGAAACCAGGCAAGTTCAATAGTGCCCGTCTCGTCTTTTAGTTGGGTCACCAAGCGTTTCGACCTTTTTACCCCAATGATATCGATACCTTGTAGAACCCCTTTTATTTGAATAAAATCCATATCTGGGGTGATAGAAGCAATGGTACCAACCTTAGTTTTGTCAATATGGCGATGCGGGAAATGATGCAGTAGGTCGTTAAAAGTGAATAAACTCAACTCTTTTTTAAGCATATCAGCCCTTAAAGGGCCCACCCCTTTTAGGTATTCAATGGGGTTAGATAAAAGAGAAGCTGTGCTCAAACTGACTATTTTTAAATTCTGTACAAATATCCCAAAAAGATGGCAAAAAATGGGTTCCTGATTCATTATCTTCGCAGTTCTATGGAAAAGGAAATTGTATTAAGCGGAATTAGGCCTACAGGCTTCTTGCACCTAGGCAATTATTTTGGCGCCATGCGTAATTATGTGCGTATGCAAGACGAATACAACTGTTATTTTTTCGTAGCCAACTGGCATAGCCTAACTACACATCCCGATACTAAAACTTTAAAAGAAAGTGTACTAAGAGTAGTGGCTGAAAATATTGCTTGTGGATTAGACCCAGAGAAAGTGTCTTTATATGTTCAAAGCGATGTTCCTGAAATTGCAGAATTGTATTTGTATTTAAATATGTTGGCTTATAAAGGTGAATTAGAAAAGACCACTTCTTTTAAAGACAAAGTGCGCATGCAACCCGAGAATGTTAACGCGGGCTTACTTACTTACCCAGTTCTACAAGCAGCCGATATTTTAATACACCGTGCGGTGAAAGTGCCTGTGGGCAAGGACCAAGAACAAAATTTAGAAATGGCCCGTAATTTTGCGGAGCGTTTTAATTACAGATACGGTGAAACATTTCCATTACCTTATGCCTTTAATTATAATAGCGAACTGGTAAAAATTTTAGGGCTTGATGGAAACGGGAAAATGAGTAAGAGCGAAAATCAGAACACCACTTTATTTTTAGCAGATGAAGATGAAGCAATTCGGAATAAAATTAAAAAAGCCAAAACCGATCAAGGGCCCCTTACACCTAATTCTGTGAAGCCCGATTATATAGAGAACTTATTTACTTTAATGAAATTGGTAAGTGACAATGATACGGTACAAAAATTTGCAGACGATTTCAATAATAGCAGTGAGGGGAATTGTATTATAAGATACGGAGATATGAAAAAGCAATTGGCAGAGGATATGGTTAGGTTTATTCAACCTATTCGTAATCAGGCGCTTGATTTACAAAACAACAAAGACTTACTTACCAAAATTATTAGACAGGGTGCAGACAAAGCCAGAGCAAGCGCTTCACAAACCTTGTCCATTGTAAGAAAGGCCGTTGGAATGGATTATTAAACAAGAAGAATTAATTATTAACAATAGATAAATAGTACTAAACTATTTTGTATTTTCACGACCATGGCAAAAGCTAAAAAACCAAAACACGTTGCAATTGCAGGAAACATTGGAGCGGGTAAAACTACCTTAACTGAAATGTTAAGCAAACATTATCGTTGGATACCTCAATTTGAGGATGTAGACCACAACCCCTACTTAATGGATTTTTATGACGACATGACGCGTTGGAGCTTCAACCTTCAAATTTATTTTTTACATGGTCGCTTGAATCAAATTTTAGAAATTCAAAGAGGAACAGAAACAGTGATTCAAGATAGAACCATTTATGAAGATGCCAATATTTTTGCTCCCAACTTGCATGAGATGGGACTTATGAGCAAAAGAGATTTCGATAATTATTTTGGATTTTTTAGTACTATTAAAACAATGGTACAGCCTCCCGACTTATTAATTTATTTAAAAGCCTCTGTACCTACCTTGGTTTCTCAAATACAGAAAAGAGGTAGAGAATACGAGGAAAATATTCGTTTAGATTACTTAAAAAAATTAAACGAGTACTACAACAAATGGATTGAAGGCTATAAAGAAGGGCCTTTATTGATTATTGACTGCGATAAAAATAAATTCGGTGAATCAGAAGAAGATTTAGGTGAAATTATTAGCAAGGTAGATGGCATGTTGTACGGCCTTTTTTAAATGCTTGTTTTAAATTAGTTTACTGGAATGAACAATATTACCGCTTCCCTATTAGAAGAAATAAAATCTATTGTAGGGACAGCTTATTTTTTTACAGACGAAGAGAGTTTTGCTAAATATGGCAGCGATGAAACCGAAAAATTACATTACGCACCACAAGTAGTTGTAAAGCCAAGAACTGCTGAAGAAATTTCAAAACTATTAATTTTTTGTAATCAACATTTAATTCCAGTCACCCCTAGAGGCGCAGGCACTGGACTTACAGGTGGCGCCCTACCTCATTTAGGAGGTTTGGTTATTTCTATGGAGCGCTTTAATTCTATTATTGAAATTGATGAAAGAAATTTACAAGTGACTACCGAGCCAGGTGTGATTACAGAAGTTTTACAAAATACAGTCAAAGAAAAAGGTTTGTTTTATCCCCCCGACCCTGCTAGTAAAGGATCTTGTTTTATTGGAGGAAATATATCCGAAAATTCTGGCGGGCCTAAAGCCGTTAAATATGGTGTAGTGAAAGACTATGTTTTAAACTTAGAAATAGTTTTGCCTACTGGTGAAATTATTTGGACAGGCTCGAATGTTTTAAAAAATGCAACTGGTTATAATTTAACGCAACTTATTGTAGGTAGCGAGGGCACTTTGGGTATTGTGACAAAAATTGTTTTGAGATTAATACCGCATCCGAAATTTGATGTACTAATGCTAGCGCCTTTTAATAGTTTAGAAAAAGCAAGCGAAGCAGTGAGCGCTATATTTAGAGCAGGTATTACACCCAGCGCTATGGAGCTCATGGAAATTGAATCTATTAAATTAGCAAGTAAAATGTGCGAGAGCACTGCAATTGCTATTACCGAAGATTTAGCCGCACATTTAATTATAGAAGTAGATGGCAATGATATGGATGTTTTAATGAAGGAGATGGAAGCTATTGCTGAAGTACTAGCAAATTATGAAGTAGGTGAATTGTATTTTGCCGATGATGCCCAACAAAAAAATGAACTTTGGAAAATACGCAGAAAGGCTAATGAGGCATCGGTTGCAGCAGGTTATACCATTGAAGAAGATACTGTGGTGCCTAGAGCTGAATTACCTAAATTAATAAAAGGGGTAAAAGCATTAGCTGCTGAAAATGGATTTAAAGTAGTTTCTTATGGCCATGCAGGAGATGGTAATTTACATATTAGAATTAACCACCCTAAGTACAAAAAGAGCTATGAGAATGAAGAAATTCAAGGTATTCTTATTAAAATATTTGAATTAGTGAAATCTCTAGGAGGCACTATTAGTGGAGAGCATGGCATTGGTCTTATTCAAAAATCATTTATGCCAGTCATGTTTGACAATGTAACCATGGAATTAATGAGAGGCATAAAAAAAGTATTTGATCCTAATAATATTTTAAACGCTGGTAAAATTTTTGATCTGAAAAAATAAGTCTACTATTTTACGCATTAGAATTGATAGTCCACTATTAACTTTTGCAATTATTCTCTATAATTATTTAAACTCCTTATGAAAAGATCTAATAAAATATCCTTTACCCTTTTTCTACTAAGTTTTGCTTTTACTAGCCATATAGC
>CANCRC010000127.1 GCA_947380435.1 Chitinophagaceae bacterium | reverse complement strand
AAATTAGCAGGCGCAGGTGGAAGAGGAAAAAGTTTGAAATCTAAATACCGTCGTGCTAAAAGAGAAGAAGCTGCAGAAAATGAAACCAATGAAATCACAGATAATAAATTACAAGTTACAGAGTTTGTAACGGTGAGTGAGTTGTCAAGTTTGATGGATGTAAGTTTTGCAGATATTATTAGCAAGTGTATGAACTTGGGTATCATGGTTTCTATTAACCAACGTTTAGATGCGGAGGTAATTGAGCTAGTAGCCAGTGAATTTGGTTTTGAAGTAGAATTTGTGGGATTAGAAGACGTTGAAGAAATGGATGAAGAAGAAGAAGCGGATGATTTAGCCAACTTGGTTGAGCGTCCTCCTATTGTAACTATTATGGGTCACGTTGACCATGGTAAAACATCTTTATTGGATTATATACGTAATGCCAATGTAGTAGCTGGTGAGGCAGGAGGTATTACACAACATATTGGTGCTTATGAAGTGACTTTGCCCAATGGTAAAGCCATTACTTTCTTAGATACACCAGGTCACGAAGCCTTTACGGCCATGCGTGCGCGTGGTGCGAAAGTTACCGATATCGCTATTATTGTGGTAGCTGCCGATGATGCGGTGATGCCACAAACCAAGGAAGCCATTAGTCACGCACAAGCTGCGAATGTACCTATGATTTTTGCGGTGAATAAAATTGACAAAGATGGCGCGAATCCACAAAAAATATATGAGCAATTATCTCAAATGAATATTTTAGTAGAAGCTTGGGGTGGTAAATTCCAAAACCAAGAATTATCTGCTAAACAAGGTTTAAATGTAGATACTTTATTAGAGAAAGTTATTTTAGAGTCTGATTTATTAGATTTAAAAGCCAACCCGAATAGAGAAGGTTCTGGAAGTATTATTGAAGCCTCTTTAGATAAAGGACGTGGATATGTTGCTACGATATTAGTACAGAATGGAACTTTAAGACAAGGTGATTTAATTTTATCTGGTCAGTTCTATGGTAGAGTAAAGGCCATGTTCAATGAGCGTAACCAACGTATTGAAGTAGCACCACCTTCTACGCCAGTGGTTATCTTAGGTTTAAATGGTGCACCACAAGCAGGTGAGAAATTTAAAGTATTCGAAGATGAAGCAGAAGCAAAAGAATTAGCTACGAAGCGTGCGCAATTATTAAGAGAGCAAGGTTTAAGAACTAGAAAGCATATTACATTAGATGAAATTGGACGTCGTTTAGCCTTAGGTAACTTTAAAGAATTAAACATTATCATTAAAGGTGATGTGGATGGTTCTGTAGAAGCCTTAAGTGATTCATTACAAAAATTATCTACGGAAGAAATTGCCATTAGAGTTATCTTAAAAGGAGTAGGTCAAATTTCTGAATCGGACGTATTACTTTCTGCTGCCTCTGATGCCATTATCATTGGATTTAACGTAAGACCTTCTATGCAAGCCAATAAATTGGCAGAAGTGGAAGGGGTGGAAATTAAATTGTACTCTATTATCTACAACGCTATTGACGAAATTAAGAGCGCGATGGAAGGTATGTTGGAGCCGAAAATACAAGAGAAAATTGTGGCCAACGTAGAAGTGAGAGAAGTATACAAATTTGATAAGGCTACCGTGGCTGGATGTTTTGTACTCGATGGTAAATTAAGTAGAAATAGTAAAATTAGAATTATCCGTGACGGTATTGTGGAGTATCCTAAAGGGGAAGGCCAAAGTGCTGAATTGGGTAGTTTAAAGCGTTTCAAAGACGATGTGAAGGATGTAGTATCGAATATGGAGTGTGGTTTAACTATTAAAAACTTCATTGACCTTAAAGTGGGCGATATAGTAGAGGCCTTTGAAGAAGAGGAAGTGAAACGTACTTTATAAAAAAATTAAGATTTGCGGTTTGGGAAAACCACCCAAGCCACTGACCTTTACACCCTAATAAAAAATTGATGAAATTAATTAGCCTTGCATTTTCTTTATTTTTCTTGACGCTTTGCTTTTCAGCGAAGGCGCAAGTAAAAAAAGTATTAGCAGATAAAATTGTGGCCACTGTTGGCGATAAATTTATTTTAAAATCGGATGTAGATAATGCCATCAGCGATTTTAAACGTCAAGCACAAGGTCAGGACAATGTTGTTATTCCTACTGAGTGTAAAATGATAGAAGGGCAATTAATTCGTAAGTCATTAGTATTACAAGCGCAGAAAGATTCTATCAATGTTACTGAAGACGAAGTAGAAGTAGCTATGGAAAGCCGTATTCGTAATTTCATTCAACAATTTGGTTCAAAAGAAGTGTTAGAAGAAGTTGCAGGCCGTTCAGTTTTTCAATTAAAAGAGGATTTTCGTATTTTAATTAAAGAGCAAAAGTTAGCCGATGAAATGCAGGCTAAAATTGTAGAAAAAATTAAGATCACTCCTACAGAAGTAAGAAATTACTACAATAAAATACCTACCGACAGCTTGCCTTTATATGAAAGTGAAGTGCAGGTAACAGAATTAGTAATGCATCCTAAGGCCAATAGAGATGTAGAAGAATATGTGATTAAGCAAATGTTGGAGTACAGAAAACAAATTGAATCAGGTGCTAATAAATTTGATCAATTAGTTAAATTATATTCTGAAGACCCTAGTGCCAAAGAAAATTTAGGTTTATTTAACTTGAACCGTAATGAGAAGAATTTTGATCCAGCCTTTATGGCGGGTTCTTTCCGTTTGAAAGAAGGACAAATTTCTGCCCCTATTAAATCTAAATTTGGCTATCATATCATTCAACTTATTTCAAGATCGGGTGATGAGGCCGTGGTAAAACATATTTTACGTATTCCTCCTATCACCAATGATGAAATTGTTGAAACAAAAGTTTTCTTAGACAGCATTAGAAAAGAAATTATGGCTGGTAGAACCAGTTTTGGAGAAGCAGTGAATAAATTTAGCGATGATGATGGCAGTAAATTTAGCGGCGGTGCAGTAACAAGCCGTGATGGTTCTACTTATGTAAACATTGATCAATTAGACAAAGACATGGTAGTGCTTATGCAAAACATGAAGCCAGGTGATATATCAGCCCCTCAGGTATACTTAGACGATCGTGGTAGAAAAACAGTGAGACTTATTTATTTTAAAGAACGCACTACGCCTCATAGAGAAAATTTAAAAGAGGATTATAATAAAGTAGCACAACGTGCCTTAGAAGAAAAGAAAGCAAAATCAATGGAGACCTGGTTTAAAGAGCATGTGCCTAATTATTATGTTTTTATTGACGATAGTTTTCAGGGTTGTGTAGAATTAACTGATTGGACTAAAGTAGCCAACCAGATTGTGAAAGAAAAAGTATTTTAATTATACTTACCAATATGTCATCTATTTTTTATCCAGCGAATGAAAGAGGCCATGTTCAATTTGATTGGCTAGACACTTACCATAGTTTTAGTTTCGGACAATATCATGACCCCACTAAAATTCATTTTGGAGCACTGCGTGTTTTAAATGATGATAAAATTGATGCAGGTATGGGATTCGGTACCCATCCGCATGACAATATGGAAATTATTACCATTCCTTTATTTGGCGACTTACACCATAGAGATAGTACTGGAAGAGATTGTATCATTAAAGAACATGATGTTCAAATAATGAGTGCAGGTTCGGGCATTCAACATAGTGAGGTGAATCCTAATAAAGATAAAAGGGTAGAACTATTCCAAATTTGGATCTTCCCTAAAGAAAGAAATATTACCCCTAGGTATGATCAAAAATCTTTTCTACCTGAGGGCAGGGTAGATCAACTACTTACCGTGGTTTCACCCAATGAACCCGATACCTTATTTATCAACCAAGATGCCTGGTTGTCATTGGGCCATTTTAAGAAGCCTTTTTCTACTAATTATTCTATGCACCAGGCCGGTCAGGGCCTATTTGCCATCTGTATTGAAGGAACTTGCACAGTGGGCGGCCAAGTCTTAGGGCGCAGAGATGCAGTAGGCATTTCGGGGGTAGAAGTGGTCCAAATTGATGCGTCAGCCGGCTCCGACCTACTACTTATTGAAATTCCTCACTTTACTACGGGAGCTTAGAAATTTTTTTACTTCTTTACTAGTATACAATAGCTAACTATTGTAAATTTGGGACTCCTTAAACTCCATCATGAGCGACGAAATCAAACACGAATGTGGGCTAGCCTATATTCGACTTAGAAAACCTCTTTCTTATTATCTTCAAAAAAGGGGGTCGGTTACCTACGGATTAAACAAACTATACCTCTTGATGGAAAAACAGCACAATCGTGGACAAGACGGTGCGGGTATAGCTACACTTAAATTAAATATTGAACCAGGAAATCCTTTTTTATATCGATTACGCAGTAATGCACAGCAACCTATTGCCGATTTATTTTATAAAATTGGTTTAGAAATTCAAGAGCTTGAAAAGTTTCAACCAGATATTGCCAAGCATCCTGGTTTAATGAAAGGGCATTTGCCTTTTATGGGTGAAATTTTATTGGGGCATTTGCGTTATGGTACACAGGGAAAAAATAATCTTGAATTTTGTCATCCTTTTATAAAGCGCAATTTAGTGCCAGGCAAAAACTTAGCCTTGGCAGGTAATTTTAATTTAGTCAATACCGATGAATTATTTGAAAAAATAAAATTAGACCCAGGCCCTTTTGAAAAACAAAGCGATTTAGCAGCCATGATGGAAGTGGTTCATCATTTTTTAACCAATGAAGAGTCTATTAATCCCAATAATCCCAATATTGTAGATGTTTTAAAGAAGGCTGTTCCTTTATTTGACGGAGGCTTTACGGTGGGTGGTTTGGTAGGCAATGGCCATAGCTTTATTTTAAGAGATGCCCATGGTATTCGTCCTGCTTATTATTATATCGACGACGAAGTAATTGTAGCAGCCAGTGAGAGAGCGGCTATTAGAACTACTTTTAATGTAGCTGAAAATGAAGTGCTGGAACTTATGCCAGGTCAAGCCTTACTAGTAGACGACGAAGGCAATTACAAAATTGAACAAATTATTGAACCTAAAGAAAGACGCGCTTGTTCTTTTGAGCGTATTTATTTTTCTAGAGGTAGTGATGAAAAAATTTATAGAGAAAGAATTGCCTTAGGGAATCATTTGAGTAAAATTGTTTTAGAGCGCATTGACAATGATTTAAAAAATACTATTTTCTCTTATATCCCTAATACGGCTGAAGTAGCCTTTTATGGCTTAGTAAAAGGAATGGAAACATACCTCAATAAAATTAAAGTTGAAAGAATTTTAAGTTGGGGTAGCGAAGTGGATCCAGAAAAACTGGAAGCCATGATTAATCGTAAGATTAGACAAGAAAAAATTGCGATTAAGGATGTAAAATTACGCACTTTTATTACCGAGGATACCAACAGAAACGAGATGGTGCAGCACGTGTATGATATTACATATGGCACTGTACGCAAGGATGAAGATACCTTGGTCATTATTGACGATAGTATTGTAAGGGGTACCACTTTAAAAGAAAGTATTATAAGAATGCTGTCTCGCTTAGGGCCTAAAAAAATTATTGTTGTTTCTTCTGCTCCTCAAATTAGATACCCCGACTGTTACGGCATTGACATGAGTAAGATGAACGATTTCATTGCCTTTAGAGC